>JBASAI010000396.1:0-6437 GCA_049650525.1 Arcobacteraceae bacterium | reverse complement strand
ATCCCACCATCTTTGAAACCCTCTTTTAAACCTTTTTCATATACTTCATAATATTCATTCTGGAATTTCTGGCATACAAGTTTTTCATATTTTGCACCTTTGATCTGTTTCTTTTTATAAGAAGTTTTTTTTGTACTTTTTTTAAGTAAAAGGATTACTAAAAATAAGAAAAGGATGATGAATAACTCTTTTGTGATAGGGATATTTTGAAAAATTTGTTCTATTGAAATCAAGTCTGCACCTTATGATGTTTATTTTTTTGCTCTAATTAAAGTATAACAAAAAATATCAAAATCTTATCACAATGAAAAAATTGTATGAGTTATGTTAAAATTAAACTATCATTCAAGAAAAGGAAAAATTATGCCATTCGTAAATATCAAAATGACACACGAAGATGGTGGTGCTACAAAAGAGCAAAAAGAAAAACTGATCAAAGGTATCACCGATTTATTTGCAGATACTTTTAACGGAAGAGGTGCTAAAAGTACTGTTGTCATCATAGAAGAAATATCGACAGACAACTATGCAATAGGTGGCGAAACGATTACAAATATAAGAAATAAAGAATAAGCTTACTCATTAGAAAACCACTTCTTATTAAACTTTATCAAGGATTCTGGGTAGTGTCTATGTTTAGGTATATTATTTACAATAATTGCAATAATCAATAAAATAACACAACCTGTCAAAACAGGAGCTAAAATATACATATATCCCAAATCGTGTATCCCTTCACCACCAATTATAGCAATGAGTGCTGTTGCTCCACCTGGTGGGTGAAGTGTTAGAGTTAATTCCATTACAATTATAGATAAAGACACCGCTAATGCAGAAGATAAAATCATATGATCTGGTAAAATTTTATATACACTTACTCCAATAAGTGCAGATACTAAATGTCCTCCAACTAAATTTCGCGGTTGAGAAAGAGGTGAGTTTACCGCACCATAAATAAGTACAGCACTCGCCCCAAAAGAACCGATGATCAATGATAAATCAGTCCCTTGTAACATATCCAAATGAAAATATCCAACAGCCAATATACCTAAAAAAGAACCAATCCAAGTCCAGAATATATTTGCTTTTTCTAATGGCTCAGAATTAATTTTTTTAAATTGTTTTAAAAATTTGTTCATTTATATCTACCTTAACATTTAAGTTTTCAGGTGTTATAATAACAAACAACTGTCTCTTTGACAAGGTACAGATTTATGTAAATTAAAATGACAGTGTAATGAGCTATTTTAAGAAAGGTATATTCCTTGTCCTCCACAAAGTAAACATTTTATAAGTGATGATATGAAACTTATTTCGTTTTAAATTTACCATTTAAAACGAAATAAGAAATTAATCCTAAAACAAGTCCCCAAAATGCTCCTCCAATCCCAAATAAAGTGATATTTGCAGCAGTTGCCAGAAAGGTAATTAAAGCTGCCTCACGAGTATGATTATCACTCATTGCATTAGCAAGGCTTCCAGCAATCGTACTTAATAATGCAAGACCTGCTAATGTACTAATGAATGCTGCTGGAAATGCAGCAAATAAAGTGGCAAGTGTAACACCAAAAATACCCACTAAGATATAAAAAAACCTGCTGCAACACCTGCAATCCATCGTTTAGATGGATCTTCGTGAGATTCTTTACCAGTACAGATTGCAGCTGTGATCGCTGCAAGATTAAAGGCATGTGAACCAAAAGGTGCCATTAAAAATGAACCTAACCCAGTGATAGCAAAAATAGGTTTTGCACTTGTTTTAAAACCATCATTTTGAAGTATCAATAAGCCAGGCATATATTGTCCAGTTAAAGTAATTAAAAATAAAGGCAAAGCAACACTCAATGTTGCATTTACTGAAAATGCAGGTTCAGTAAAAATGGGTGATGCCAATGTAAGTTCAACTCCAGAAAAATCAATCTGTGATTGTAAGAGTAAGAAAATAAATCCAAAAATCAAAACACTTACAATTGCATACCTTGCAGAAAATCGTTTAGCAAAAAGATAAACAAAAAACATTGATATTGCTAAAACTGGATCGATTGTCATATTTGAAAAAGCAGAGATACCAAACTGTAGTAAAATACCTGCTAATAAACCAGAAGCAATACTAACAGGAATCAAGCGAATTAATTTTCCAAAATAACCTGTAATTCCTAAGATAATAAATGCTAGTGCAGAAAGTAAATAGGCACCAATGGCTTCAGCATAGGGAACAGTTGCAAGAGCAGTAATCAAAAATGCTGCTGCAGGCGTAGACCATGCAGTAATAATCGGTTGCTTTGTGTACCAACTGAGTAATATTCCTGTAACCCCAACACCAATAGAAATAGACCAAACCCATGAAGCAGTTAGCTCTGCACTAAGTTCAGCAATTTGAGCAGCTTGAAAGATTAAAATAAATGTACCACCATAATTGACAATAACCGATATCAATCCAGCAATTATTGGTGGTAAAATATTAGAACAATAGTTAAGAAAAGATTGATAGACTTTTCGTTTTTTATTACCTGTATTTTCTACAACGGTTGATACTTTATCCATTTGAGTACTCCTAAATTTTATATTTTAAAAATATTATAAGAAAAACCTATAATAGAATTTAATAAGTTGATTTCGTATAAACCACAAACTTAGAAGCTAATTCTTCTAATTCTTTATAGATTTTTTCTTGTAGTTTTGTATCTTGAATATTGTCTAAAATATCACAAATTTTATTTGCAATTATTTCAAATTCTTTTTCTTTCATTCCTCGCGTAGTTAAAGCGGGACTTCCTATCCTTATACCACTCGTAATAAATGGACTTCTAGTATCGCCTGGAACACTGTTTTTATTTACAGTTATTCCAGCATTTCCGAGAGCTTCATCGGCATCTTTTCCTGAAAATTCTTTATTTAAAAAAGAAACTAAAACAAGATGATTATCAGTACCATTACTTACTAAATCATACCCTCTTCTTATCAAAACATTTTCTAAAACTTTCGCATTGTTTTTAACTTGTTTTGCATACTCTTTCCACAAAGGATCCATCACTTCCTTAAATGCTACAGCTTTAGCTGCTATAATATGAATCAATGGTCCACCTTGTGTTCCTGGGAAAATAGCGCTATTGATTTTTTTTGATATCTCTTCATCATTAGTCATAATCATTCCGCCACGAGGTCCTCTTAACGTCTTGTGTGTTGTAGTTGTAACAACATCTGCATATGGAAATGGACTCATATGTTCACCAGCTGCAACCAACCCAGCAACATGTGCAATATCTGCAAATAATATAGCACCAACAGTATCTGCTATTTCACGAAATTTTTTAAAGTCAAGTTCTCTAGCATAAGCACTTGCTCCACAAATAATAATCTTTGGTTGAGTTACTTTTGCTATCTCCATAACTTTATCATAGTTTATATATCCATCTAATTCAACTCCATAAGAAAAAGCAGTGTAATTTTTTCCTGAAAAAGATGGTTTACTTCCGTGCGTTAAATGCCCACGATGAGATAAATCCATCCCTAAAATTTTATCTCCAGCTTGCAATAATGCTGCATATACAGCACCATTTGCTTGAGATCCTGAGTGTGGTTGTACATTGGCATAAGAACATCCAAAAATTTTACAAGCTCTATCTATGGCTAATTGTTCAACTTGATCTGCAAACTCACATCCACCATAGTATCTTTTGTATGGATAACCTTCTGCATATTTATTTGTAAACACACTTCCAGTAGCTTCCATAACAGCAGGACTAGTAAAGTTTTCCGATGCTATCATCTCCAAATGGTTTGTTTCTCTTTTTAATTCATTTTCAATTATTGAAAATACCTCATAGTCTGCTTTTTCCAAATTCACATTGTTTATAAAACTCATTTTTTATCCTTTTTTTTTAATTTTTTAAGTGCTTTTTCAAATCTTTTAAATCCTATTCTTATCTCTTTTTTTGATATATTCAAAGGCGGTAAAAATCGAACTGTATCCTTTCCTGATTTAAGTATTAAAATACCCTGCTTCAAAGACAAATTGACAATTTCATTGAGTTTTATCTCATCTTTCAATTTTACTCCAAGCATAAAACCACAACCTAGTTTTGTCGTAAATATTGAGGGGTATTTTTCTATAAAATAATCTATATAATCATTAAAATAGTTACTATTTGATTCAAGTTTGCCACTATTTTTATACTTCTCTAAAATATTTAAAACTTTAATTGATACAGTTGTTGAAAGGTGATTTCCACCAAAAGTTGAACCATGATCTCCTTGATTTAAAACATCTTTTAAATCTGTCATCATCATTCCTATTGGAACGCCTGTTGCTAAGCCTTTTGCTAAAGTTATAATATTTGGTCTAATTTTGTAATGATGTGACATCAGAAATTTTCCACTTCTATAAACACCTGTTTGAACTTCATCTATTATTAATAATAATTTATTTTTTTTCAATACCTTACTTAACTTTTTCACTTCTTCTTTGTCTTGCATAAAAATACCGCCTTCACCTTGAATAAGCTCCAGCATAACTCCTACTGTATTTTCATCTATCAAATTTATTGCTTCCTCTATATTATCAGCATAAACAAATCCATCAGGGTACGGTCCAAAATATTTATGTTTCTCCTCTTGTGCTGTTGCTTTTAAAGTTGCTATTGTTCGTCCATGAAAAGAGTTTTTAATAGTTATAATTTTATACTTTGTTTTATCAAAAGCTACATTCCCATATTTTCTAGCCAATTTAATGGCACTTTCGTTGGCTTCTGCACCACTATTACAAAAATAGCATTGCATATCATAATTACTTAATGTGACAATTTTTTTTGCACTTTTTTCTTGTGACTTTATATGATATATATTTGATGAATGCAATATTTTATTTGCTTGTTTATTTATAGTTTTTACAACTTCTTTGTTACAATAGCCTAAACTATTAACACCTATTCCAGATGAAAAATCTATATAATTTTTCCCTTCTTCATCATATAAAATTGACTTCTCACCCTTTATAAATGAAACATCTAATCTATTATATAATGGCAATAAATAACATTTATTTTTCATCTTTTCCCCCCTTTTTTTATGTATGATATAATGAAAATTGTTCATCAGTATCTTTCGATTTATATCGTTTTGACAACGACGCCCAAAATGCTTTTCCTAGTACTTCACAAACAAGTGCTTCATTGGTGAGTTTTTCATTTAATAATGGATTTACAATAAGTTGATTTAGTTTTTCAATACTGAGATTTTTATATTTTCTCGTTTCTAAAATACACTCATCATCTATAGAAATATACCCTTCTTTTAAAACCTTTGCATACCATCCAGTTAGACCACTTTGAAAAATAAATTTTGTCATCTCTTTTTTCTCTGTGTTGGCACTTAGTTTCCAACACGGTTGTCTTGGCTGTGTTATTTGTATCTTTGTTTCTCCAATACTATAAATATCTCCGATACAAATATCACTTTCTGTAATATTTGAGAGAATGATGTTTTCTCCAAAATGGGCAACTTCATCAATTTCAAATGAAGTTTTGCAATGTTTATTTATCTCTTCATAAGTTTGTTGGGAAAACATAAAAAGTGCTTTGTTTTCTCCTCCATGATGTAATAAATCACCTTGCTCATCTCCTAAAAAACCTACTTTTGTAAGAAATGCTTTTGGTACTGGTTGTTTTTTTATTCCAGAAACCATCTCTTTTCTTTTACTATTTTCTAGCTTAGTTGTTGTGACTTTCCCTATTTTAATAAATAATACTTTTGCTATTGTTGTTTTCAAATATTTCTCCATTAACACTATTGATTTAAGTTTTCAAGTGTTATAATAACAAACAACTGTCTCTTTTACAAGGTACAGATTTATATAATTTCAAAGGACAATTATCTATAAACTTATCAATTCATCAGTACCTTTATACATCCAATTATATACTCAAATGAAAGTTGAAATCGAAAAAAACTTATCAGCAGGATCAAAACTTCCTTCTATACGAAAGATGGCTCAAGATTATCAAATAAGTAAAAATACAGTAGAGTCAGCATACAGCCAATTATTTGCGGAAGGGTATATTGAAAGTCGTCCACAAAGTGGCTATTTTGTCAGTAGTGATATAGAAAATTATTTACCACTTACAAAAACAGTAAAGCAACCTACTCTCCCAAAGATACCCCATTTATTATATGATTTTTATCCAGCACAATTACACAATAATAATTTTCCGACTAAACTATGGTCTAGCTTACACAATAAGGTTATGAAAGATTCAATTGATTTTGGAAGTTATCCTGATAAACAAGGAGAATTCACACTGAGACTACAAATATCAAAATATTTAAGCCACAATCGAGGCGTACAATGTAATCCAGAACAAATCATAGTATCTAGTGGCTTTTCAGATTCTATGTTTATTATTGCAACTCTTTTAAAATCTTTTACAACTCAACTAGCC
>JBASAI010000395.1:0-6301 GCA_049650525.1 Arcobacteraceae bacterium | reverse complement strand
ATCCATATTATGACTATCCGTACTTAATCATCAAAGATTTTATCTCTACAAAAATTTGTGAAGAGATAACTGCTTCTGTAAAAAAAAGCAATGATCTTGTGGAAGCAAAGATTAAAAAGTACACTGGAGTAAGGGTAAAAGCAGATAAAGATACAAAAATGCGAAAAACAAATATCTATACACTCTCATCTATACATCAAAATATTTATGATAAAAACTTTTTAAAACACCAAAAAGAGATCGAAGATTTTTTTCATCTTCCATTGACCACTTCCACAAAGGTGCAAGTATTAGAGTACACAAAAGGATCATTTTATAAACAGCATAGTGATGACTCAAGTATTTTACTGCAAGATGACAAGATTGTCGGATTCAAACCTGTTGCACCACAGCGAAAACTAACCACGATTTTATTTACGACTAGTTACAGTGAAACCATTACAAAAGATACTTTTATTGGAGGGAAATTATTGTTCAATTATCTCTATGATGAAAATGCAGATATGGTACAAATCGCACCAAAAGCGGGTGATATGCTTGTATTTTTGAGTAATCCCTATTTTTCACATGAAGTTACAGAAGTCATAGAAGGACATAGAGTCTCGCTCGTGCAATGGCACGATGCGATTTTTAGATAAGTATTAACAACAATTACAACTTTGTTTGTATTTGCTTAGTTTTCCAATTCCTGGATTGAATGTATTGGTTGGATCGAGTTCTTTATAATGTTTTTGTAGAGTACTTTCTGCGTGGTACTGATGCCCAACATTGTGTTCAGCAGGATACTTTGCTCCCCTACTATCATAGTATTTGAGTAGTAAAGTTTTCATTTTAGTTAAATCTGTTCCTTTTTTAAACACATAATTCACATGAAATACATTACATATAAAATGCCCATAATGAAGTTTGAACTCTACATTCTCTTGGATCTCTTGAGGTAAATTATCAAGCCATTGGGTGTCATTTCGTCGTAATGCAACATCCAAAGGTAAAAGTCCAGCGATTTTATTTGCATGCATCACAGTATATCGTCCAGCTGCTCCACCTGCAGCAAATCTATGCAACAATGCTTTATCTGATTCTTCTTTATCACATATCAGATATCCACCATCAGAATCTTCTGACCAGTTTGCTTCTAGATATTTTTTCGCTTCTTCTATTCCCTCATCGCCCATACTCAATATAAGATGATGTTGGTATTTATCTCTCATACCTAATATACGCTGTGGTACTTGATTTGGAAATAATTTACTTGTATATTGCATCACTTTATTTGGGATATCTTTAGGTAAAAAAGAAAACCCTTTTAAAAGATTTTCTGCTTTTGATTTGAGCTCATATAAAAGTGGCATTCTTTTTGTACCAAGATATCTAATTGCTACAAAAGTATCTTTTCCATACTCTTCTGTAATATTAAAAATTTTACGATCTATATATTCTCCCATTTCTGGAAGATTTTTAAAGGTGCTTAAAATATCAGTTCTAAGTTTAGCAAGTTTATCTGGATCGTTTGTTCCGAGATAAAATACTTGCTCTTTTTTAGGCATCGCAAAAGTATCTGTTCGTACTGCAAATACTCCCAGTTTTCCAGCACAACCACTTGTCTCAAAAAGTCGTCTTTCATCTGCATTAAATCTTGCAGGTATATCAGAAGTTACATCACGAACTCGTTCTTCATATTCATTATCTGAAGCTAGTCGATTATCATCTATTATTTTACTTGGATCAAAATTACCCTCTTGAAGATTTGTCAAAATCTCTTCGGGTGTGTCCCCTAGTCCATCGATTCCTAAGTGATTTACCAGATGAAGTTTCCCTTTTTCATCTACTTGTGCATAAACAGCAAGTTGCGTATAAGCAGGTCCTCTTTTTACTAACGCTCCACCTGAATTATTAGCGATACCGCCTACAACTGTAGCTCCTAATTGAGAAGATCCTATAACAGAATGGGGACTTCTTTTAAGATCTGTTAAAGTCTCTTCGAGCTGATGTAGTGTCGCTCCTGATAAACTTATCGCTTGTTTTCCATCATTGATCAAATGAATTTTATTGATAGCAAGAGTACTAATCACAACTACATCACGATCATAGTCACTACCACTAGGAGCAGAACCTTCAGTCAGTCCCGTTTTTGCAGCTTGCATAATGATGATACAGTTAGTTGCAACACACTCTTGGATCAATCTCCACTGCTCTAGTAAGGTAGTAGGAAAAACAACAGCTAAAGCTGTTCCGATACCTGAACGAAATCCACTTCTATAATAAGAAGTTTTACTCTCTTTTGTTAAAACCTTATTTTTACCTACAATAGCTTCAAATTTTTGTATTAATTCATTTTTATTATTTGTCATATAACTATACCTTCCAAATTTCGATGATTATATCAAAAGGACTTAAACTATGCTTTTAAGTATTGAACCAATCATATGCATAAAGATTATTTCTAGTAACTTTTTGATATAATCGCGTAATTATACGCAACAGATATTTTAGCTAGGATACAAAAAATTATATGGCACTCATCGATTTACAAAAAATAAATAAACAATACGACATCAAAGTGATACTAAAAGATGTCAATTTTAGTCTTCAAGAAAAACAACGAGTTGCCGTAATCGGTCAAAATGGTCAAGGAAAATCTACTTTTATGAAACTTATCACAAAAGATATAGAGCCTGATAGTGGAGAGATCGCCATCGACAAATCGATCAAAATCGAGATGCTCGATCAACAGCCAAAGTTCAAAGCTGGACAAACGGTAAAAGATGCCATTGAAGAACAACTTGTTGATCTCAAAAATGCACAAAGAGAATATGACCGAATTTCAGAACTTCTAGCAACTGATTATGAAAATGAAGAACTTATCAAACAACAAGCACAGCATATGACTTATCTAGATCATCATAATGCATGGGATCTAGACAATAAAATCCAAAGAGTTCTACAAGAGTTTGATCTCAAAAGCTATGAGTTTAAAGATGTGACACTTTTAAGTGGTGGGGAGCAGCGTCGTGTAGGATTGGCTGGTTTGATCTTGAAAAAGCCTGATATTTTACTGCTTGATGAGCCTACAAATCATCTTGATGTCTATATGGTGGAGTTTTTAGAAACAATTCTTTTAAAAGAAAACTTTACTTTACTATTTATCTCACATGATAGATACTTTTTAGATAATGTTGCGACAAATATCATCGAGATAGAAGATGGAACACTTACAAAATATAAAGGTGGATATAAAGACTATCTTTTACAAAAAGAGCAAAATCTTTTACATCTTCAAAAAGAGCATGAAAACTTAGTAAGTAAACTGCGAGATGAAGCACACTGGATGCAACATGGCGTGACAGCCCGAAGAAAAAGAAATGTTTTAAGAAAAGATAACTATTTTGCATTAAAAGAGCAAGTAAAATCAAACCCTGCAAAAATAAACAAAATGAAACTTGACATCGAAAGAGAACAAAAGTCTTTTAATGATGGCGATACAAAAAACAAAAAAAAGATGCTTTTTGAGCTAGATAATGTTTACTTAACACTTGGAAATAAGCCACTCATAAAAGACTTTACTGCTCGTATCTTACAAAAAGATACCATAGCAATTGTTGGACCTAATGGAAGTGGAAAATCTTCGATATTAAAAGTATTTTTAGAAAGAATCCATTTTGACAAAGGAAGCTTTAAAAAAGGTGAATTTAAAGTGGGATATTTTGATCAACATAGAGAGATGCTCGATGAAAATCAAACTATCATGCATCAGTTTTGTCCTGGTGGAGGAGATCGAGTTGAGCTCAATGATGGTAGAAATATGCATGTCTATGGATACTTAAAAAACTTTTTATTTCCAAAAGAATACCTTGATAAAAAAGTGGGTGTTTTAAGTGGTGGAGAAAAAAATAGAATTGCGCTTGCCCTACTTTTTACGAAGAAATTTGATGTTTTGATTATGGATGAGCCTACAAATGATCTGGATATTCCTACTATTAATATTTTGGAAAAATATCTGATGCATTTTCAAGGAGCGCTTATCTTTGTAAGTCACGATAGATACTTTGTCGATAAGATTGCTAAAAAACTTTATATCTTTAAAGGTGATGGACTTTTGGAAGAAAGCTATCAAAAATATAGTGAATATTTAGAAGATGAAAAAGATGCGAAATATGTACAAGAGATGGAAAAAGAACAGGTAAATAAAACTATGAAACCTGTGGTACAAGTAAAAGAGGAAAAAATAGAGAAACCAAAAGTAAAACTTACTTTTAACGATAAAAGAGACTATGAAAATCTTCCAAAAGAGATAGAGGCATTGGAGTTAAAAATCGAAGAGCTCAATCAATGTATTATGAATCCTCAATGTTACGAAGAAAAAGGGCTGTTAGTAGTAAGCCAAGAACTTAATGAGGCAAATAAACTCTATGAGCAAAAAGTAGAAAGATTTTTAGAATTAGAAGAATTAGTGGAGAATTTAGAATAATGAACAAGATATTTGATTATACAGAAGTAAGTGATGATTGTATCAAATGTGGAAAATGTAAAACAAACTGTACAATTTTTAATGTCAATCAAGATGAAGCGACAAGTCCTCGGGGATTTATAGATCTTTTAGGTGCGTATAAAAGAGGTGAACTCGAGCTTGATACAACCGCAAAAGAGATTTTTGAGAGCTGTTTTTTGTGTACGAACTGTGTAGAAGCCTGTCCAAATGACCTACCTACGGATATGATTATAGAGCAGATTCGTTCAGAAATAGCCAAAAAATATGGAATCGCTTGGTATAAAAGAGCATTTTTCTATCTTTTACGACATAGAAAAATCATGGATTTTATGGCAAAAATGGGATGGGTTTTTCAAACCTGTGGATTAAAAATAGAGTCAAAAAATCAAGGGGCAAAATCTCGATTTCAATTTCCAATCGAGATGATCAAAGATCGAACGCTCCCTTATGCTGATAGAAAATCATTTCTCAATAGTTATCCAGAACAGATCAAAAATACAAAAGATGAGATCACAGAAGTAAAAAAACAAAAAGTAGCTATTTTTATAGGGTGTATGGGGAACTATGCCTATACAAATATAGGGAAAAGTTTATTGAAAATCTTAGAAAAACTAGAGATCGATGTGATGATTCCTAAAAAACAGTTATGCTGTAGTGCCCCTGCATATTTTACTGGTGATTTTGACACTGTTGATGATCTTGCTAAAAAAAATATTATATATTTTGAAACTTTTATCGATGATGTTGATTCTATTATCATTCCAGAAGCTACTTGTAGTGCAATGATAAATATCGATTGGGCACACTATTTTCATGACCAGCCTGAGTGGAAAGCACGAGCTGAAAAACTAGCTCCAAAAGTAGTGATGGCAACAAAATGGCTAGAAGATAATACTGCATTAGCAGACTTGCTCAAATCAAATGGTAAAAAAATGAATGATATAGTTACTTATCATGATCCATGTCACGCTAAAAAAATGCAAGGGATTTCAAAAGAGCCCAGAAAACTGATCGAGCAAAACTATCAAATAGATGAGATGAGTGATCCAAATGAGTGTTGTGGATTTGGTGGAGTTACAATGCAAAGTGAAAACTATCATCTGGCAAAAGCAGTTGGTGTTAAAAAAGCAGCGATGATAAATAAAACAAAAGCAAATGTCGTAAGTGCTGAATGTAGTGCTTGTCGTATGCAGATCACTGATAGTTTAGGAAGAACAGATACACAAGTAGTATTTAAAAATCCTATAGAACTTATAGCAGATGCATTAGACTAAAAAGGATATCAAACAATATGGAAACATGGAATAATATATACACTCATTTTGATCCAGTAGCATTTAGTCTCTTTGGAGCACCTGTACATTGGTATGGAATCATGTATGCTATTGCACTTTTAAGTGCAATATACCTCGCACATTGGATTATCAAAAAAGATAATCTTGCTATCTCAAAAGAGAGTTTAGATAGTTATATTTGGTGGGTTGAAGTGGGTGTGATTTTAGGAGCACGATTTGGCTATATACTTTTTTATGATCCAAACACAAGCTATTATTTAACCCATCCTTGGCAAATATTCAATCCTTTTGGTGCAGATGGATCTTTTATAGGAATAGCAGGAATGAGTTACCATGGAGCTTTAGCTGGATTTGTAATCGCTTCTTTTTTATGGTGTAGAAAAAACAAAATTAGTTTTTGGTTTATGTCGGATATTGCAGCGCTTGCTGTTCCATTAGCATATATTTTTGGAAGAATTGGAAACTTTATAAATCAGGAGCTCGTTGGTCGAGCTACTGATGTATCATGGGGAATTTA
>JBASAI010000394.1:0-3184 GCA_049650525.1 Arcobacteraceae bacterium | reverse complement strand
ATACTAAATAGTGAAGATTCGTTATTTAATCAAGAATATTTAGTCGTAGCAAAACTCCATGCACAAGATACAAACTCATTTATAAATCTTGCATTGGATCTTTCTTTAGATCTCATAGAAAAATATTTTTCTTCTTTGATCAAAAAAGAAGAAACTATCGCCTACAATAAAGAGCTCAATAAATTTGATATACGACAAATTTCAACTTTCCTCAAACTTCAGCTTTTTTCGATACCAGTGCAGTCTTCAAACGGTATAAACTTCACAAAACTTATTATAGATCTTCTTCAAAATGAGGGGTTGGAACTTTTGAGATGGAGTAAAAATGCCCTTACACTCAAAAGTAGAGTAAACTTTTTGAATCATCATCAAGATTTTTGTGATTTTAGCGATGAGAATTTGCTCAATACATTAGAAGAATGGTTAGAGCCATATCTCACAAAAGTCACCACAATTAAAGCGTTACAATCGCTAGATATCTACTCCATCCTTTCAAGTACTTTATCATGGGAGCAAAAACAGATCTTAGATAAAAATGCCCCACTTAGTATCAAAGTGCCAAGTGGTTCAAATATAGATATTGATTATTCTGATGTAGAAAAGCCATCTATAAAAGTGAAGATCCAAGAGGTATTTGGACTCTACGAAAGTCCAAGAGTGCTTCATAATACTCTTGGCTTACAAATCCATCTACTCACTCCCGCTATGACACCGATGCAAATAACATATGACCTCAAAAGCTTTTGGGAACATTCTTATAGTGAAGTGAGAAAAGAGGTACGAGGAAAATACAAAAGACACTACTGGCCTGAAAATCCATTTGAAGCGATAGCCACAAACAAAACCAAAAAACATATGATGAAAAATACGGAACACTTTGTAAACAAATGATCTACTTCAAATAGATTTATTGCAACGGGAGCGTTAGGGTAAACTCTGCTCCTGTATAACTTTCTTTATCATATGTATAGTGAACATTACTAGCCTCAATATTTCCTTTCATACTTTCAACTATTAAATTATAAGTCATATGAAGTCCTAGACCAGTGCCTTGTGACTGATGTTTTGTTGTAAAATATGGCTCAAAAATTCTAGAAATAATTTTTGGTGAAATTCCCCCTGCATTATCTCTTATTTGTATTACTACTGTATTTTCTACTTGTCTTGTATTGATAAAAATATATTTCTTCTCTATATGATTCTCATTGAGAGCATCTTTTGCATTATTAAAAATATTGATAAAACACTGTATCAATTCATTTTCATATCCATTGATATTTATATCTTCTTTAGTATCTTGAATCAAAATAATATCATGCGTTTTTATCGTCCCCTCAACTAAGTGTAAAAAACTATCTATGTTTTTTTGTAAATTAAATATTTTTTTCGTTCTATCACCTTTAATGAAGTTTTTAAAATCATCAATTGTTTTAGAGAGATATTGTGCATTATCATTGATCATATCACAGGTATGATTAAATGTATCATCCGTTAAAACTCCATAAGTTTTTTGTGCTTTCATCCCTGTAGCTCCTGTTGAAATAACAGATAAGGGTTGTCTCCACTGATGCGCAATATTACCAATCATCTCTCCCATCGAAACAAGTTTCGCTTGATCTACCAATAATTTTTCTTTTGCTTTGAGTTCTTTTTCTTGTTTGCATTTTAAAGTTATATCTTGAACAGTCCCATAAAATATAGTTTTTTCAAATCCATTAGAATCAAGAGTAAAAGAGACTTTCCCCTTTGCTTCAAGTATTTTTTCTTTTTCATTTTTCAATACTAATCTATGTATAACATGAAATAGCACTTTGTTTTCGACAGAATTTTTTAAATTTTCTTTAACTTTATCTCTATCATCAGGATGGATATAATCCAGAAAAGAATTAGCAGTTAAATTTTTTTTATCATAATCCGCTTCAAAGATTTTGTAAGATTGTTTTGACCAAGTGAGCTCATTTTTCTCTACATCTAGTATCCATGAACCCATATTTGCAACACTTTGTGCTATCTCCAGATCTTGTTGGTTTTTTTTGATTCGTTCTGTATATTTATAAATTTGACGATTTTTATATAAAATGATAAAAATGATAAGAAGAAATACGCTACTTATTTGTACCAATAATGTATAATCAATTTTGGGTTCAACAGTAATAGAGATCCATTTACTTATGATTTCATCTATTTGTTCTTTATTGATAGTATCGAGTGCTTTATCTAAAATTGTATTTAACAAAGGTTCATCAACTCGTGAAGCGATACTCAGCTTTATATCAAATTCTAATTTCCCAGCAATTTTCAAATCTGTCATTGAATTTTCTTGCATCGCATTCACAGTAGGAGAAACAATATCTACATAGCCATATAGCTCTCCACTTCTTACTTTTTCTAGTCCCTCTTTTACGCTTGAAACATCAATCACAATAATTTTTGAATTTCTTTTTTGAATCTCTTTTTTAAAATCATAATCTTTTACAATACCAATTTTTTTATAGGCTAATTGATTGCTATTTTCTATAAATCTTTTATCAAGTTTAGTTACGACAACAAAAGGTTCACTTATCAATGACTTTGTAAATGTCATACTTTCACTATGATTAGAAGTTTGCATCACAAGTGGAATGATATCGCATTTTTTCTCTTGCATATATTGTAGAGACTCATGCCATGTTTTTGTAGGTACTAGTGAAATATTTGTATTTATTTTTTCTGATATTAATGCCATAATATCAGCACCAATACCAATATATTTGCCATTTTTATCAATCTTACCAAATGGAAATACATTTGGAATAATACAGATACTTATAGTTTCTTTTTGTTTTAAATAGAGATTTTCTTTCTCATTTAATAGTATGGCTGGTGAATAAATTTCTTCCATATTCAGCCATTTTTCTTTTAGCTTTATCATTTCTTTATAAGGAATTGCAAGGTTTCCTTTTTCTAGGATACTTTTTAAAAGAAAATTACCTTTATGTACTCCCATTGGCATAAATATTTTATTTTTTATCCCAATCCCCTCTATCATTTTTGTTGTCAAATTATTGTGCCAACTTTTTTTGATATAAAAATCCATCATAGGAATACTCCCGATAAATGCATCCGCTTTCCCTGAAGCTATTAAAGAGACCGCATCACTTGTAGAAGGAGTTAATAATAGTTTTTGATTCCGATACTGTTGTTT
>JBASAI010000393.1:0-54366 GCA_049650525.1 Arcobacteraceae bacterium | reverse complement strand
CGTATGAGGCAAATGTGTCAGCATTTAAAACTCAAAAAGATATGGATACACAAACTCTCGATATTATTAAAAGCTAGGTAAATAATTATGTCAGCTGATCTTTTACTAAATCTTGATAAACCAACTTCTAAAAAAGCCACATTGGCAACCAATGCTTCTAGTAAAACTGAAGTAGGTGAAAAAAAAGGGGGTCAATCTCTTTTTGACTCACTCTTAAGCCAAGCAAAACAGGAGCCTTCAGGTACTAAGAAAGAGCAAACAGCTTCAGAGAAAAAAACTCAAGATAATACTGAAACGAAAACAGAAAGCAAAACAGAAACTTTAGCAGATAAGAAAACACAAAATAATGTTGAAGGAAAACAAGAAACTTCATCTGATAAAAAGATTCAAAATAGTGTTGAATTAAAAATAGCAACACAATTAGAGAAAAAAACTCAAGATAATACTGAAACGAAAACAGAAACTTCAAGAGATAAAAAAATAGACAATACAATTGAAGCAAAAACAGAAAACACTACATCAAAACAATCAAAAATAGCCGTTAATAATAAAACTCAAACAGCAGAAGAGATCACTAGTAACTTAAAAAATGCAGCAAAAACAATTAGTGTAACTGTTGCAGATGAAGCAAAAAACACACAATCTCTACAAAAAATGGTAGATAAATTAGTGGATATAGTTGTAACTGCTGCAAAAGATATTTTAGATAAAAATCCAGAAAAGACAGCTACTACAAATACTGATCTGAATAAAATTGTCAAAAATACCGTTGAGGAAGTTATCAATAATAAACTTGCAGATGTTTCAGACAAAGAAAAAGTAAAAATTCTTATTAACGATAAGTTAGAAATCATAAAAAGTAGTGTAAAAATTATTAAATCTGAGATGCAAAATGAGCCAACTTCGAGTGAAAGTAAAAATATTTCATCTGATACTCAAAAAAGCATAGTGAATAAATCAGAAAAGCCATCTGTCGTAAACTCAAAAGAACTAGATGCTGTAATTGAAACAGAAGTTAAAACTATCAAAGAAAATATTCAAGAGATTAAAAAAGAGGTATTGAGTATTGTTTCAGACAATAGTACTCCTAATGATACACCAAAAGAGACTAAGAATCAAAATAGCGTTGCAGTAAAAGATGAAAAAGGTGCTATACAAGAGATCAAAAAAGAAGTTTCAAATATCATAGAATCTGTTGTTGATATTACAGAACAAGACGATTCTAAAAATAAAGAGTTAGCAAAAGAAATCACAACAAGTTTAACAAATATAGATAAATCTAGTGATGATATAGAAAGTGAAATCTCAAAACTTCCTAATAACAAAACAATAGAAGTAAGCAAAAGTGATGTTACACAAGAAGTAAAAATCATACACAATAATGTAGAAGGTAAACTCAATCAAATAGAAAATGAAGTTACAAAGATACAAGAAAAAGTTTCTGAAATCATTATTGTTAAAACGACTGATGATAAGATAACGCAATCAACTACTCAAGTTACGACTAAAATAAATCTATCAACTCTAAGTAGTGGTACAAGTAGTAAACTGATCCATAGCGATGAAAAACCATTGTTAGCAGCTATGTTTTTAAATGCACAAAAAAGTATCAAAGAAAAAACATCTTTAGAGCAAGTGCATGATGCTAAAATAAATATTATTGAGAAAAAGACACTTGAATCAGTAAAAGCAAGTGCCGAAAAACTTGATCTAGGACTCAATAAAACAGATATAAAAAGGGAAGGGAACGAAGCCCAAAAAAGCGTTCCTACAGAAACTAAAAAAGAGGAATCTCGGGTAAATAACTTATTTAATAGTCGAGATTTAAATAGAGCTTTTCTTGATCAAAGAATAGAGTCCAACAATCTTGTCAGCCAAAGAAACCAGCAAGTAATGCAACAGCAAGAAGAAGTTTCAATTATTGAAGAGTCAAAAAAAACTGTTGATACTGTAGAGTTAGCTGTTCCTAAAGAGGCTGTACAAATAATACAATCAAAGATCATCGGTGCACACCAAAAAATGGGAAGTTTTATGAGTGAAGTTGCTCGAAATATGTACTTAAATTATAAGCCTCCAGTAACTGCTTTTAGAGTAAATCTGAATCCTGCTAATTTAGGAAGTATCTCGATTATCATGAAAGCGAATAAAGTTGATAATAGTTTAAGTGTAAGTATGAATTTAAGTAATTCAAACACAATGGAAGCGTTTACTGAAAATAAAGTTGCGTTACAAAATGCAATCCAAAGACAGTTTACTGAAACTTCAAATGTTTCTATAAATTTTAATATGCAAGATCAAGGCTCACAAGATAGCTTTAATCAATCAAATCAAAATGGTAGGCAAGAAGAACAGAAGAATACTAATTCAGAATCAAATGCTGAAAACAGTGAAGAACAAGAGATAATTGAACATAACGATTATATGTAAAAGGTAATAATGTGCAAGAGTTAATATCTTTACTAGATCAGCAAACTATACTTGCATTTTTATTGTTACTTGCTCGAATACTTAGTTTTATGGCCTTTATGCCAGTTGTTGGACACACAACTGTAAATCCTACGATACGAATAGCCATTTCGTTTTATCTAGCTATTTTTCTTTTCCCCTTGATTGATTATGATAAAAGCCTTATAAATGAAGAAACTTTCTTATTGGCTTTGATTAGTGAAGTGACATTGGGATTGGTTGCTTCATTTTTAGTACAAGTTATTTTTTCTGCGATTCAGATCATCGGAGATTTGATAGGGTATGCGACAGCTTTATCGATGGCAAATATGTTTGATCCCGCTACTGGTACACAACAAGGAATCGTGAGTAGATTATTGTATATGATTATTTTAGTGATCTACCTTGAATCAGGCATGTACGAAATAACGATTTATATGCTCTCTATGAGTTTTGGAGAGATTTCATTGGGGGCATTTGATATTTTCACTTATGATGGTATTCAGTATGCTTCAAACGAAGTCAATAGGATGTTTGCATTTGCATTTGCATTTGCGTTTCCTTTATTTTTTATTGGATTTATTTTGGATGTGTATTATGCCTACGGTACGAAGTCGATGCCTGCATTTTCTCCATTTGTTATCACCTTTCAGATTAAATTTGCTTTGATATTTATATTTATGATGTTTGGCTTTGAGATTTTTGTAGATAGTTTTACAAATTATTTTATATCAAAATTTGAGTATTAGAGAGTAATTATGGCTGATGAAGCAGAAAAAACAGAGGAACCCACCAGTAAGAAGATAGATGACTCCAAAGCAGAAGGGAATGTCCCCAAATCTGCTGAAGTTCCTGGTGCTGCTATATTGTTTTTTACTTCTATTTATCTGCTTTTTTTTGCAGGTTCATTTTTTAAAGATATTGAAAAGCTGATGATATACATCTATTCATTTATTGGATCTGATATGAGTGGTCATGTATATTTTGAGATCACACATAGTATCATAACCACAATGCTAGTAGGGATGTTCCCACTGTTTTTTTTAGTGCTATTTTTAGGAGTGATTTTTAATGTGATGCAATTTGGGTTTGTATTTACTCCTTTAAAAATCAAACTTGAAAAAATCAATCCTATTAGTGGATTTAAAAATATTTTTAGTGCAAAAAAAGCGATCGAAGCATTGAAGCTAACTGCAAAGCTTATCTTGATTTTTATAGTGATGATGATTTTATTGGCAATTGTTTGGGATGCTATTTTGGCGATGATGGATAAAGAGATTCGTGCGTCATTGGATATGATGGTAACGCTTACGATCTATTTTTTATTAACTATTTTGTTAATTATTATCATTTTTGCTATAATAGATTTTTTCTTTACGAGACACTATTATTTTAAACAGTTACGAATGTCAAAACAAGAGATTAAGGATGAGCATAAACAGATGGAAGGTGATCCTTTAGTAAAGGGTCGAATTAGACAGATTCAAATGAAAATGTCAAGACAACGGATGATGGCTGATGTACCAGATGCTGATGTTATTATCACAAATCCTACGCATTATGCGGTTGCATTAAAATATGATAAAGAAAAAACAGATGCCCCTTTGGTTGTGGCAAAAGGGATTAATTTTCTTGCGTTAAAGATCAAAGATATCGCAATGGAAAGTAAAATTCCAATAGTAGAAGATCCGGCGCTTGCTCGTGCTTTGTATGATCAAGTAGAAGTGGAACAACAGATACCAGAAAGTTTATATAAAGCTATTGCAGAAATATTTACTTTTGTGTATAATCTAAACAATAAATAAGGGATAGATAAAATGATGATTAATAAAATATTTTTTTTAGTTTTAGTTTTTTTAGTATCAGCAGAAGCTAAAAAGGATTTTTATTATAATTTTATCAATGAAGATTTAACACAAATTTCTCAAGATCAAACGGGAAAAATTGTTGGTGCAAATAATAAGCTCAAAACAATAAAACGATATGTAAAAGAGGGTCAGCTTGATTTAGCGTTGAAATCAATAAATATTTTTATAAATGCAAATGAAATACAAATATTAGATTCAACAGCGATGCTACTTAAAAATGAAATTTTGTATAAACTTAATACTACCGTTCGATCAGAAGAAGCAAATCAATTATTAGAAAACTCGATTAATAACTCTACGATTAATCAGGATGATTTACTTGAAGCATATAGACTTTTGGTTTTGATTAAATTGCGAATTAATAAAGCAGCAGAAGCAGAATATTATGCAAAAGCGATAGAGTATAGTTTTGATGATCCTTTATCAAAAGTATATGGAAAAGTTGCCTTTGCTCAAATCTACATGCATCAAAGAAATTATGAAAAAGCGATAAAAGTACTTAGGCAAGAATTGGTAAATACAACAAGTTTAGAGGTTGCAACGATTATTGCGGATGAACTGTATGATGCTTATATTTTAAATAATCAAAGAGATGATGCCTATGATTTAGTAAAAAAAGTTTTGAATAAAAATATAGACTACTATGCAAATGACAGTTATAAAGCGTTAAAAAAAGTCAATAAATTGGTGCAGTCCAATATGTCAAAGTTTGCGATTGAAATTTTGACAAAACTTCTTGAGAATGCAAGTGAAACTGATAGTATTGATAGTTTTAAATTTAAATTAGCAAATACATATATGGATATTGCAGGATTCCAGAAAGAGTATATGCCTTTGGCAAAAGTGATATACGAAGAGTTGATCCAAGTAAAAGATAATAACCCTTATTTTGAGAGATCAAAAATGTATCTTGATGAGATCATTATGCGAGAAGGAAAATTTGAGCCTGCGATGATGGCTGCAAAATATAGTGGGTTTGAATCGATGCAATATAAAGCGATGATGCAAGAACTTCTCAATGCCATAGAAGATGAAAAATATGAACAAATTATAAGAATGCGTAAAATTTATAATGGTATTTATCATCCAATAGTAAGAAGATTTGGATTTGAAAGTATTGATCAAATTTATAATATAGTAAATTCTAGAATGGTACAGTTTTATCTGGAAACACAGCAGTGTAAACAATTAAATAGTGTGATCAAAGATGTTACAGATGATGTGTTGATGTTGCTTATAGAAGATAAAAAGAATGTTGATAATTTATTTGGTTGTATGATTGAGTTACCAGAAGAGCGAGCCTATACTATTGCAAAAAATGCATATGGAAAAGCTCAAAACAGTGAAATATATTTTTATTTAGAAAAAATAGCAATTCAGTTAAATAAATTTCAAGATGCAGAACGCTTTTCCCAAAAACTCGATATGTTTAGTGACTCACAGCTGTTATCAGATGAATTTTTATATCGATTTTTAATCAATGCAAAGAAAAATAATCCACGAAGTATGCAAAACTTTTTTGCGTATGCAAGAGCAAATCAAGAGTTTATTATAAACAATGAAAACAATCCTCTTATTATTGATTTTTACTACGAATATTATTTGTATTTATTAAAAGAGAATGAAGAAGAGGAAGCCATTGGCGTTTTAAATAAATTGTATACAAAACAAAATGAGATGAATGCACGAATATATTCTCCTTTTGTAGAGATTGAGCTTGCAAAATATGCAAAACTTGATGATGATTATGCTACAGCGCTTGGGTATTTGAAATATGGGTTAAATATCAAAAGAATGCAAGATGGTAGAAGTATAGATAGAGATATCTCAAGTGATGATTTAGCGTATATTTATTATGAAATAGCGAAAATATATGAATTTCAAAATAAGACGAACAGATATAAAGATGCTATCAAAAAATGTCAAAGATTGGAAAATACTGAAAGTTTTTATAAAAAAATGTGTGATAAACTCTAATGACACTTGATAATATCTTAGATCAAATAGATGGAAATAATTTATATATTCCATTTGGTCGTATTACGAATATAAATTCGACGAGTATCATAGCTGATGGACTTGAAGTGGCTATTGGGGATATCGTAAAAATAGAATCATTTGCTAGAGAATACAGTGTTTTAGGAATGGTTGCTTCTATTAATGCTCGCTCTTTTACGGTGGTTCCTTTTTCTTTTATCGATGGATTTAAAATAGGCGACAAAGTTTTTTTACAAAAAGAGGGTTTGAGTGTCAAGTGTGGGTATGGACTTTTAGGAAGAGTCGTAAATGCGCTTGGAGAGCCTATTGATAATCTAGGTAAAATCAAAGATGCAAATGTCAACTCTTCTATAAATAAAGCAACAATTTCGCCATTAGATAGGGGAATCATCGATCAAAAATTTTCAACAGGAGTAAAAGCGATAGATTCTATGCTTACTTGTGGAAAAGGTCAAAAAGTAGGAATTTTTGCAGGTTCTGGTGTCGGAAAATCAACTTTGATGGGAATGATAGTCAAAGGAAGTGTTGCAAAAATCAAAGTTATTGCCCTAGTAGGGGAAAGAGGAAGAGAAATTCCTGAGTTTATTCACTATAATTTGGGAAATAATTTAGAAAATACAGTAATCGTTACAGCCACAAGTGATGAATCATCACTTATGAGAAAATATGCAGCATTTACAGCGATGGCAATAGCCGAATTTTTTAGAGATGAAGGTCATGATGTACTTCTTATGATGGATAGTGTTACACGATTTGCGATGGCACAAAGAGAGATAGGACTAAGTACCGGAGAACCACCTACACAACGAGGATATCCACCTTCAGTATTCGCACTTTTACCACAACTTATGGAGCGAGCTGGATCAAATAAACTAGGGACTATTACTGCATTTTTTACGGTGCTTGTGGATGGAGATGATTTGAGTGATCCTATTGCAGATCAAAGTAGATCGATTTTGGATGGTCATATAGTCTTGACAAGAAAACTCACAGAGGAGGGGTTTTATCCCCCTATAGATCTTCTACAAAGTGCTTCAAGAGTGATAGATAAAGTAGTTTCCAAAGAACAATATAATAGATTTTTAAAGTTAAAAAGGGTATTATCTTTAATAAACGAAAATGAAGTACTGATAAGAATCGGTGCTTATAAAAAAGGTATGGATAAAGAACTCGATCAGGCTTTACTTAAAAAAGACAAAATAAAAGCTTTTTTATCGCAAGGAATGGATGAACTTTATACTTATGAATCAATAGTCAAAGGACTTATGGAGGTGACAAATGATTGATACAAGTAGAAATATGTTATACCATCTAGGAAATTTAAACACAGAAAATCAAAGAATTTCTGAACAGATGGCAACTGGTAAAAGTATAAACACAGGGAGTGAAAACTCAATTTTATATTCAAATGTTATTAATTTAGAAGATAAACTTCGTGTTACGACAGGTTTGATGCTTCAAATATCAAAAACTCAAGTAATGAACTCTAGTGCCGATACAAGTCTTCAAGAACTCAAAATAGCCTTAGGTGGAGATGAGTTTGGTGGTGGTATTCAAGATGATTTACTAAAAGCTCTTAATTCAGGTATGGATAGAAGTGATAAACTAGCTCTTGCAACAAATCTTCGCGGTATTCGAGATAATATGTATGATCTTATGAATGTTAAAGTTGATGGTGAGTTTGTATTTACAGGATCTGATACTACCGTACAAACAATACAAAAAGATGCTGATTATGCTGATAATGGAAAAATTACTTATGAAGGTGATGGATTTTTAAGAAAAGTTGCCGTACAGCCAAATAGTTACAGAGATCGTGGTGTTACAGCGTATGATACAATGTTTTATACATCAAGTAAGGGAATTGCTGCTGAACCATTTACTTTTCAAGAAGGTGAAAGAATTATTGATGAAGAGGGATTTGAGTGGAAACTAAATGTTGCTGGAACAGAACTTCAAAAATATGACTACAATGGAAATATTTATAACCCCTTAGAAAATGATGTGACTTCTATCGCTATTACAAGTTCAACTTTAGAGGATGAATCAGCTGCTATAGCTGGAACAGGTCAATCTGTTCAAGCTACTTATACACTTAATGTTCCAGGAAATCCTCTTAATAGATTATTTGAAGCAAAACATAATTATTTTGACGATTTAAATGTGACAATCAATGCTCTAGAAGGATATGCTACAAAACTTGATGGTACAAAAGGTGCTGAGATTGATGATGAACTTGTAAGACAAACAGTATCAAATGGGTTAGAACAAAATACAAATCAATTTGATGCAACAAATATAGGTCATGGTGAGCTTGGTGGACGAAATAGTGTATTTAATGTTGCGTATGAAAAATTAACTTCACAAGAAACAAATTATAATATTTTGATACAACAAACAACTGGTGCAGATTTAGCTAAATTAGCGATGGAATCAAAGGCATTGGAACTTACATACCAGTCACTGTATGCGACAATAAGTAAAATGAATAATCTTTCATTGCTTAATTATATTAAATAGAAAACTTTAAACACTAGATGAATATTAGAGATATATTTTTCCGAAAAGAATATGTACTTATAGCATTTATCTTTTCAATGTTAGCGATTATTATCGTTCCATTGCCAAAAGGTATGCTTGATTTCTTTTTACTTTTATCTCTAACATCGGCGATATTAATTCTTTTGATATCGCTTTTTATAGAAAAACCCACTGATTTATCTACATTTCCTACCCTCTTACTGATTTTAGTTTTATTTCGACTCTCCTTAAATATAGCTACAACCCGATCTATTTTAAGTGAAGGACATAATGGTCCAGAAGCGGTAAGTTCCCTTATATCTGCATTTGGTGAGTTTGTTGTTGGTGGAAATATGGTTATTGGTGTAATTATTTTTATCATTTTAGTACTTATTAACTTTATGGTTGTAACCAAAGGGGCAGGAAGAGTTGCAGAAGTACAAGCAAGATTTTCATTAGATTCCTTACCTGGTAAACAGATGGCTATCGATGCTGATTTAAATGCTGGATTTATCGATGATATTCAAGCTAAAAAGCGAAGAGAAGAGCTCGCTAGTGAAGTGAGCTTTTATGGGACAATGGATGGATCTGCTAAGTTTGTAAAAGGTGATGCGGTTGCTGGTATCATTATCACTCTTGTAAATCTTATCGGTGGATTGATGATCGGTATTTTCCAACACGATTTAAGTGCTGCTGAAAGTTCAGAAATATATACAATTTTAACTATTGGTGATGGACTTGTGGCACAAATTCCTGCTTTGATTATCTCTACAGCTACTGCTATTATTATTACTCGTTCAAATAATGAAGAAGAAAAATTTGCAAGCGGTACGATCAAACAACTTGTAAATGATAGTAAATCACTTGTGATTACAGGTGTTGGATTATTATTATTTAGTTTAATTCCTGGATTTCCTACCGGAATCTTAGTAGTTATGGGAAGTTTACTTGTGATGATCGGTTATATTATCTATATGATTGAAGCAGATAAAGACAATGCCTTTACTCGATTTATAAAAGGTAACGATGCCCAAGTAAAATCGAAAAAAGCACAAGCAGCAGAAGAAGAACAAAAAAAGAAAAAAGAAAAACAACCCAATGCGCTAACAGAAGATCAAACAATAGATAAGACCATGAAACTTGAAGTACTAGAGCTCAAACTTGGAGCACAGTTACTCCGACTTGTTCAAGGTGATAGTGAACTTCTTGATAAAATTAAAGGGATCAGAAATAAAATTGCTGGTGACTTAGGTTTTGTTATCCCACAAATCAGAATCAGTGATGATGGTAGTTTAAATATGAATGAGTATTCTTTTAATCTTAAAAGAATACCAATCGCAAAAGGAAATGTAGAACTCAATCAGCTCTTAGCAATGGGTGGAATTGCTGGTGCTAAAATACAAGGAAAAAGAGTAAAAGAGCCTGTGTTTGGACTCGATGCTACTTGGATCGCACCTGAGCTTAAAGATGATGCTTTAAATAGAGGATTTACCGTGGTTGATGCACCTACTATTATCTCTACTCATCTTTCTGAGCTGATTAAAAAACATGCAGAAGATATTATCACAAGACAAGATTTAGTGAATATGATCGACCGATTGAAAGCTGATTTTCCTATTATTGTTGAAGAAGCTATGAAAGTGACTACTTATGGAGCACTCTTAAAAGTGTGTAAAGATCTACTGCATGAAAATATTCCTCTTGTGGATATGATCACGATTCTTGAAGCTGTTTCTGATATAGCGGAGCTTACAAAATCTCCTGATATTTTACTCGAACATGTACGATCAAAACTATTTAGACTTATTACCAATAAATATACAGCATCTGATGGAGCATTGCATATCATCACTATAAAATCAGAATTAGAACAAAGTTTTATCGGTAAACTACAAGAGCAACATGGAGTAAGCCAATTATTATTAAATATTGGTGAAATAAATTCTCTTGTTACTCATACTCGAGAACTTGTAAATAGTGTAGAAGCAAAAGGTGTGAGTACTTTATCTATGATTGTTGATCCAAGTTTACGAAGAAGAATTGCAGAGATATTTGAAAAATTTGGTTTACAGATAGCTGTTTTAAGTCATGCTGAACTTGACTCAAAAGCTGAATTTACTATCGAGGGTACTTTAGAGTTTTAAGTAACTTTGCGATAAAATATCACAAAATTACATCTTAAGGATTACACCATGAACACAGACTTATTAAGTTCACTTATGCCACTTGTCGTATTATTTGCGATATTTTACTTTCTGATTATCAGACCACAACAAAAACAACAAAAAGAACATAAAAATATGATCGAAGCACTTGCAAAAGGTGATAAAATTGTAACAACTGGTGGACTTATAGTAGAAATTACTAAAGTTGAAGAGTCTTTTTTAACAGTTAAAAGTGTTGATGGAGCTGCATTACGAGTTGCAAGATCATTTATTGCAAGCAAATGGGAAGACGCATAATAGAGTATTTTCAAAAGGATTAGATCTTGCAATTTTTAAATTATAGACTAGTTATATTTATACTAGTTACAACTTTTGGTATAGTTTTTTCTATGCCATCTTTTTTACAAACCGACGAAGGTAAAAAAATATCTTTGGGCCTTGACTTACAAGGTGGACTTCATATGCTTTTGGGTGTCGAAACTCAAAAAGCAGTTGAAGGAAAAATCAAATCAATAGCAGCAACAGTAAAGTATTATGGCGATAATGAAGATATTCTTATCGAAGATTTAACGATCGAAGAAGATCAGTTAAGTTTTATGGTACTTGATAGTGATGAAGCACCAAAAATAGACACAATGTTAGCTGAGATACAAGGTTTAGAGATCAACAAAGGTGCTGATTTTGTATATACAATTATGCTCACACCTGTTGAGATTGAAATCGTAAAAGATATGGCGGTTTCGCAAGCTGTTGAAACAATACGAAATCGACTTGATCAGTTTGGTCTAGCTGAGCCTTCTGTGACAAGACAAGGTAAAGTTGATATTGTTGTTGAGCTCCCTGGTATCAAAACACCGCAAGAGGAACAACGCGCAAGAGAATTGATCGCAAAACGGGCAAATCTAGAACTTATGGAAGTTGATGAGATCAAAGCTGATCAAGTTTATAATCTCTCTGAGGATGAAGCCAAAGAGATGGGAAATCTGATTTTAGAAGATACAAACAATCCTGAGATAAAATACTTAGTAAAACAGATACCTATTTTGACAGGTTCTGAAGTAATTGATGCAAAAGTTGCTTTTGATCAACAAACTAATACTCCTATTATTAACTTTACACTCAGTACCTTTGGAGCGAAAGTTTTTGGTGATTTTACTGCGAAAAGTGTTGGAAAGAGACTCGCTGTCGTACTTGATGGAAAAGTTTTTTCTGCACCAAATATTCGTGAAAGAATCGGTGGAGGAAGTGGACAAATAAGTGGTAATTTTACAGTTCAAGAAGCTGGAAGTGTTGCTATTGCTTTACGAAGTGGGGCACTACCTGCTCCTGTTTTGATGCTTGAAAAAAGAAGTGTGGGACCTAGCTTGGGTGCGGATAGTATAGAGGCTTCAATGATCGCATTATCTGCTGGATTTTTACTTGTTGTTATCTTTATGATTGTGTACTATGGACTCGCTGGTCTTATTTCAAATATTGCGTTGGTTACTAACTTGTTTATCATATTAGCTGTGATGGCGATGTTTGGGGCAACACTCACACTTCCAGGAATGGCGGGAATCGTTCTAACGGTTGGTATGGCAGTTGATGCAAATGTTATCATCAATGAAAGAATACGAGAGCTATTGAAAAAAGGTAACAGTGTACATAAGTCGATCGAGCATGGATACAAAAATGCGATGAGTGCAATTTTGGATGCCAATATAACGACACTTTTAGTAGCTGTGATCTTATATGTTTATGGAACTGGTCCAATCAAAGGATTTGCAGTAACAATAAGTATCGGTATCTTAGCTTCAATGATCACTGCAATTTTAGGAACACATGGTATCTATGATGCATTGAGTTCAAAAATTACAAAAGACAAAAACTTAAAAAAATGGTTTGGGGTATAAACTGATGGAAATATTTAAATCAAATAAAACATATGATTTTATGGGGAAAAGACTTCCTTTCTTAGGTTTTTCTAGTTTATTAGTGATCATTTCATTGGTTCTTATTTTTACAAAAGGATTAAACCTAGGGATTGATTTCTCAGGTGGAACACTTGTACAAGTTCAATACACTCAAGCTGCACCTATTAAAGATATTCGAGAAATTCTTTTAAAAAATGAAAAATTTGCAAAATCTGCTGTTACTGAATTTGGTTCGCCAGATGAAGTGATCATTAAAATCCCTACAATAAGTACCGAAATAGGTAAAGATATTGGTGATGAGTTGCGAGCGTTATTGCAACCAACTGGAAACTTTGATGTACGAAGAGTTGATATGGTTGGACCAAAAGTGGGTGATGCTTTACAAGAAAAAGGGATTATGGCTTTAAGTTTAGCACTTTTGGTAATAATGATCTATGTATCATTTCGATTTGAGTGGCGATTTGCAGTTGCTTCTATTTTGGCACTTATTCATGATATCACTATCGCAATCGGAGCTATTGTTCTTTTTAATGTTGATGTAAACCTTGATATATTGGCAGCCATTTTAACTCTTTTAGGATATTCACTCAATGATACAATTATTGTATTTGATAGAATACGAGAAGGGGTTACTAACTCAAAAGACAATGAGCTTAATTCTGTAGTAAATAGTTCAGTTTCAAACACTTTAAGTAGAACTACTCTTACATCTCTTACTACATTTTTTACTGTATTTACACTCTATGTATTTGGTGGAGAGATTATCAGTGGATTTAGTTTTACTCTTTTAGTGGGTATCATTGTAGGAACTTATAGTTCTATTTTTATCGCAGCATCATTTTTAGTGCAGTTAAATTTTTCTATCTCAAACTATAGAGAAAATGAAGCACTCAAAGAGAAAAAATCAAAAGAAAAAGATAAATTAAGAGCTCAGTTCGAACAAGGATCAGTATAGTATGAAACTGTTTGGCACAGATGGAGTAAGAGGGAAAGCTGGAACATTTTTAGATGCAACAACTGCTCTAAAATTAGCGCAAGCGGCTGGAATTTATTTTCGTAAACACTCGAAAACAAAAAGAATACTTCTTGGAAAAGACACAAGAAGAAGCGGATATATGATAGAAAATGCACTCGTGAGTGGATTTACAAGTGTTGGCTATGATGTGATACAAATAGGACCTATGCCTACACCTGCTATCGCGTATCTTACAGAATCGATGCGTTGTGATGCTGGTATTATGCTCAGTGCTTCACATAACTCTTTTGAAGATAATGGTGTAAAATTTTTCAACTCTCAAGGTGATAAACTTAGCAATGAAATTGAAAAAGAGATTGAAAATATTTTCTTTAATAAAGAATTACTTATCTCTTCTCAATGTACAGATAGAGAAATAGGAAAAGCAAAAAGAATCGATGATGTAATAGGGAGATATATTGTTTCTATTAAAAGTTCTTTTCCAAAAGACTTGACTTTAAATGGTATGAGAATTGTACTTGATTGTGCAAATGGAGCTGCTTATAAAGTGGGTCCAACGATTCTTGAGGAATTAGGTGCAGATGTTGTTGTCGTACATAATGAACCTGATGGATTTAATATCAATGAAGAGTGTGGCGCATTGTATCCCAAAGCATTAGGAAAACTTGTGCTTGAGTATCGTGCTGATATCGGTATCGCACTTGATGGTGATGCTGATAGATTGGTCGTGGTTGATGAAAAAGGTAAAGTTGTAGATGGTGATAAACTTATCGGTGCAATGGCTGTATATCTAAACGAAAAGAAACTACTTCAGGGTAAAGGTTGTGTTACTACAGTGATGAGTAACATGGCACTTGAAGATTATCTAAAAGATAATGGAATAGAGCTTTATAGAGCCAATGTAGGTGATAAATATGTTTTGGAGATCATGAAAAAAGAGAAGATCAATTTTGGTGGTGAACAAAGTGGTCATATTATCTTTTCTGATGTTGCTAAAACAGGAGATGGACTTGCATCTGCATTGCAAGTGATCGCAATGATTTTAAGTAGCGGTAAAAAAGCAAGTGAAATACTCAATCCATTTGACCTTTATCCTCAAATTTTGAAAAACCTTTTGGTTGAAGAAAAAGTTCCATTAGAAAATATCAAAGGTTTAGAAGAACTTTTGAGTAAATTTAGAGCCTTAGGACTTCGAGATCTGATACGATACTCAGGGACTGAAAATAAGATAAGATTACTATTAGAAGGTAAAGATCAAGGAGTTGTGGAATCTTCTATGGATGAATTGCAGGCATTGATAAAAAGCAGTATATGTTAAAAAAGTTTTTTGTTAGTAGTATCCTTTTGGTATGTTTGATTTTTATAGATCAATATATCAAATTTTTATTTGTTGATGGATTTGAGCATAGAGGTGAGTGTATCTCTTTTATATTAGTATACAACTACGGTGTTGCTTTTTCTATGTTCGCTTTTTTGGCTGAAAATTTAAAATATATTCAAATAGCTATTATGATAGGTGCTGTTATCTATCTCGCTTTCAATCGAGATGTTTTTAAGGTCTATTATATTCCTGCTGCACTAGTTTTGGCTGGGGGTATTAGTAATATTTATGATAGATTTATTCATGGTGGCGTTGTAGATTATATCTACTGGCATTGTGGATTTGAATTTGCTGTTTTTAATCTAGCAGATATCTTGATTAATTTAGGAGTAGGAATTATTCTCTTGATCAACTATTTAGATTATAGAAAGAAAAAAAAGTTACAGACTAAATAGCCTGTAACTTTTCTAACTCATCTCTTACGAGATCCACATGTAACACTTCTGTTGTAACACCATCTTTTTTAGTTTTCTTTCTTACTGATACTTTATCATAAATAGCAGCTATGTTTCCTTCTGGGTTGATGATAAATGTAGTTCTAACTACTCCCATACTTTCTTTTCCCATAAACTTTTTGAGTTGCCATACTCCATATGCTTCACAAGTTGATTTGTTCTCATCAGCTAAAAGTGTGATATCCAGATCATATTTTGCGATGAAGTTTTGATGTTTTTTTGGAGTGTCTGGACTTACCCCTAAAATCACAGCATCTAAGTCATCAAATTTTGGTAATGCTTCTGTAAAATCACACGCTTGCGTGGTACATCCTGGAGTATTGTCTCTTGGGTAAAAATACAGCACTATCCATTTGCCTTTTAAATCTCGTAGACATATCTCTACTTCATCTTGGTTTGGGATACAAAAAGCGGGTGCTTGATTTCCTATTTCTAACATTATTCGTTCCTTTTATTTTGAGTATTTATGTGTGGATTATATCTTATTTTTCATGTAAAATAAACTAAGAAATGAGAGTAATGCGATGATTGAAGAATATAAAAATAAAAATTCCCCATAAAATTGCCCAGAGATAAGTGCTCCTACAAATCCACCTAAACCGTATGCGATTCCGAGCATAAACTGTTGTGCGAGTTTTTTGTTTGAGTAGAGTGAATAGAGATATAAAATAACCGCACTATGAAAAAGTCCAAAACTAAAAGCGTGTAAACTTTGTGAGAAAAATGAGATGGAAAGGGACTCGGGATAGAGATACAATAAAAACCATCGAAATGCAGTGATCAAAATCGAGAATTTTATCATCAAAAGTAGATTTTTTTTCAATAATGGTGCTTGAAAATAAAAGATCAACACTTCACAAATCACTCCAAATGCCCAAAGATAACTTGTCATCTCTAAACTTATCCCATTATCTGTTTCATAGATTGTAAAAAAGTTATAAAATCCACCAAAACTCACCTGCATCAAAAACAAACTCATCCAAAATGGCCAGTATTTTAAAAGTGAAAATTTTTCATCATCTTGAGTGGAGGAGAGTTCCACATCATCATATTTGAGTAAACTCAATGCAAAAAAAGCAGTTAATATAGTAGCTATGAGATAATAATGCAGTGCGATTTCTGGAACAGTTAAATATCTAGCAAGTATAAGACCCACAAGCATAAAACCAATCGAACCATAGAGTCTGCTTTTCCCATAGCTATTTTGTAGCTCTTTTATAGCTATAAGCTCAATATAGGGCAAGAGTAAACTCAAACATACTCCTAGCATAGCGTTATTGAGCATAAAGAGATAAAAAGAGTTTATCGTGATATAAAACAGTGTTGCAGATATGACAGATAAAAGTAGGACAAATTTAAAAAGTTTTTGATCGAGTTTGATATGCTTGAGAAATAAAAACGGTGTCAAAAACCGCATCAAAGGTGCAAGTGCTAAAACGATACCAATATTTGTAGGAGTATATCCTATATCCAAAAGCACTTTTGGTAAAAAGATAACATAAACTCCCACAGCCGCAAAATAAAAAAAATAAAAGCTAGAGAGTTTAAAAAAGAGCATTAAGGGTTAGTTTTCTTTTCGATCTACAACGATAACAGAAGTACCCATCACTAAGTCTTGTAAAGTTTTTTTATCTTTTCTAAAAAAAGGAATAATTACCCCAATGATACTTATAACACTTACAAGGTACATGATATATCGCAAAATCGCACTGATGACTGATAGCTTTTGCTTTGTAGTATCATCGATCATCATCAAATCATATGCTTTGAAGCCTGGAGTTTGCCCTTTGAGTACCCAAAAAATTACAGTAATAGCTCCATAAAGAACCATCGTGATCCAGTGTGCAAATTCATTTCCTTGGAAAGAATCTTTCCCATCTAATATGATATAAGTGGTGATATACATAATTGGCATCATAATCATAAACATATCAGTGATAAATGCTTTGAGTCGAAAAAGTGGTGAACATGATTGGTTTGCTATGATAGGTTCTTGTTTTTGAGTGTTTATTTTTTCATCTTGCGTGTTCGTGGTTTTATTTTTTTTGATATCTCTCCATCGAGCCATAGTTCAGTACCTTTTGTATAAATTCAAATTTTGTGGGCATTATACTATAAAGTATCTAACTATTAAACAATATTTCTATATAATCCAAATTATGATAAATATACAAGATATACAAGAAGCAAAACAACGATTAGATGGTATTGTAACAAACACTCCTATAGCATACGCTCCGATTTTGAGTAAAAATGCACAGGCTGATATCTATTTGAAAAAAGAAAATCTACAGATAACTGGAAGCTTTAAACTTCGTGGTGCTTTTAATAAAATAGCAAAACTCACTCAAGAAGAAAAAGACAGAGGTGTAGTTGCAGCTAGTGCTGGTAACCATGCACAAGGTCTCGCTTTTAGTGCGAAACATTTTGGATGTGAAGCAACTATCGTGATGCCAGAAGCGACACCACTTTTAAAAGTAAATGGTGTCAAAAGTCATGGAGCAAATGTCGTTTTATATGGCGCAAATTTTGATGAAGCATATAAATATGCACAAGATTTAGTGATAAAAGAAAACAAAATATTTGTACACCCTTTTGCAGATGATGATGTGATCGCAGGTCAAGGTACTTTGGCTTTAGAGATACTAGAAAGTGTTGAAAATATCGATATGATTATCGTTCCTATTGGTGGCGGTGGACTTATCGCTGGAATGGCAACAGCGATTAGACATATCAATCCAAATATAAAAATCATCGGTGTAGTTTCAAGTGGTGCGAAAGCTATGAAAAACTCTTTTGAAGCAAAAAAACAACTCAACTCAAAATCTGTGCGAACTATTGCAGATGGTATAGCAGTACGAGATGTGACTCCAAAGATGCTTGAATATGTTCTAGAGTTAGTTGATGAGGTTATAGAAGTAGATGACACAGAGATAGCTGCTGCTATTTTATTTTTACTCGAACAGCATAAGCTTGTCGTAGAAGGTGCTGGGGCAACTGGAGTGGCTGCTGTGATGCATAACAAACTTGATCTTAAAGGGAAAAAAGTAGTATTGCCATTAAGTGGTGGAAATATCGATGTAACGATGCTCGCACAGATCATTCAAAAAGGGCTTGTAAAATCGGCTCGAAAAATGAATCTTATCGTGACACTTATAGACAAACCAGGAAGTCTCAAAACACTTACAAATATTTTTGAAACAGTAAGTGCAAATATTATTCAGATCGATTTTGATAGAAACTCTGTTGCCTTAGCTTTTGGTGATGCAAATGTAACAATTGCGCTAGAAACAAAAGGTGAAGAGCATCAAGAGATGATACGAAAAGAGCTGAGCAAGGCTGGGTATAGATTTAAGGAGGTGTAAAAAAGAGTAAAAATACTCTTTTTACGCTGATAGCTTCAATCCAATCACACTTATAATAATCAAAGCTATAAAACTTATTCTTTTGATATCTTTTGATTCATTATAAAAAAGCATACCTATGATCGCTCCACCAGCTCCACCTATTCCTGTCCATATAGCATAAGAAAGTCCCATAGGCAAAGTTTGCATTGCATATGATAAAAAGTAAAAACTCATCGAAAATGCAAAAATAATAAGCACTATAACTTTTATATTTTTTGTAGTTCTAAAAATATTCATCATCATCAAACCAAATATTTCAAAACACCCAGCGAGTATTAAACATATCCATTCCATTATATCTTTTCCTTTTCTACTTCAAGTACAATTTCACCATCTGTATTTGTCACTAATTTCAATCCAATAACACCTATAATTAATAATACTATGAAAAATGTTTTGAGAACTGTTAACGAAGCTCCAAAAAATACAACATCAACTAAAAGTGTTCCAACAGTACCAATACCTGTAAAAACTGTATATGTTGTTCCTATGGGAAGTTTTTTACCTGCAAAAGTTAAAAGTACAAAAGTGGCACCTATAAATAAAATAGTAACTATCCATTCAAATATACTCGTAGAGTACTTCAAACCAATCACCCATAAAACTTCAAAAAATGTCGCTATAAAAACAGAAAGCCAGTATATATTCATCACACCGTTCCTTTTGTATTTTTTTGCAATAGTTGATCAAGTGAGATAAGATATTGGGTAAAGTGTGTTTTGATATCATACTCATTATCCATAAGTGAGTGAAGGTACATACCATCTGCTGTTGCGATGATACTTCTTGGAAATTTTCTAGCATCTTCTTTTAAAGAGCCATTTTCAATCATCTCTTCAATGATGTCTTCAATATAACCCAATAACAATTGATAAAAATTTCTATTGAGTTCTTGTATATTTTTGTTGGTCGTATTGATATACAAATGAAATGTATTTTTCAGTAGTCTCTCAACGGCTACAAAATTTGGATCTGATTCTTCTATGAAAAATGAGAAAAATGTTGACAACTTTTCTAAAAATGTTGTTTTATATTTTGTTTGTTCATATTTATAACTAAAAACTTCAAAACATTTTGTATCTATAATCTTACAAATAAGATCCTCTTTTGTTTTAAAATAATAATAAAACTGCCCTTTAGACATCTCGATCAAAGCGATAAACTTATTTAATGAAAACTGACTAATATCAGTTTTGAGTAACTCTTCATATGCTTTTTCACAGATATATTCTTTTCGGTCTTGTTTTTGTAATCCTCTTGACACTTTTTTCCTTTTAATTAAACTAGTGGTCTAATTATAGTAAGAATCTTCTTGGTTTTAAATTAAACCAGTGGTTTAGAACCTTTACAAGAGTTCAAAACCTAGATTTATAAGTAATGACTGGGTACAATTCTATAGATAAAAAGGGGTAAATATGGATGTGATAATTTTAGGTCTTATTAGTATTTTTACATCACTTATAGCAGGGGTTGTAGGTGTTGGTGGTGGATTGATGTTGATCGCTATTTTACCTTCATTTTTACCTATTCAGGCGTTGATTCCTGTACATGGGTTCACTCAGATGTTTAGTAATTTTTCACGAGCGTATTTTGGATATAAAGATATTCAGTTTTCTGTTGTACCGAAGTTTTTGATTGGGTCGATTGTTGGGGTTGGTTTGATTGCTTTGGTTTTGGATATGATATCTATTGAATATATTCCATTATTTATCGGAAGTTATATTTTGCTCTCTTTGTGGTCACAACGCTTTAATAATACAATTAAAAGATATGAGAGCTACTATCTGATAGGTTTTTTACAGTCTGGACTCTCTGTAATCGTTGGAGCTACTGGACCACTGACAACGACGCTACTTTTAAAAGATTTTAATGATAAAGATAAAGTAGTATCAACAGCTGCCTTGCTTATGAGTATCACGCACTCTATGAAAGTGTTGGTGTTTGTATATTTTGGATTTAAGTTTTCTGAATATATTGAGATTATTGGTGTGATGGTTGTGGGTGTTATTATTGGTTCTTATTTGGGAACAAAACTAAGAGATAAAGTGGATGGGAAAAAGTTGTTATTTACGATCAAAATTTTACTATCAATTTTAGCGATTAAGTTAATAGTGGAATTATTTATTTAATCCGCTAGTTTGATTCTGTAAAAATCGGCATTCATCATATCTTGCAGATATCGTTTTTCTATGTTGTGAATCGCAATGATCTCAACCTCTTGATCTTTGTAGTACCATCCTTTGGCAGTATCTAAAATCTCTTTTTTTTCAAACATTTCATGTAGTTCTTCTTTTGTTACTGTAAACTCTTCCATTTAAATACCTCCATTTTAAAAGCTAATTCTACTATGGACATCTATTGTATCTCTATGTATGAAGTCGTTATTTAGATACTGCTCAACTGCCACTCGTCCTATCATAGCAGCATTGTCACTACAAAATTCCATGGGAGCTAAGAGGAGTTTTGCATCATAAGTATTACACAATTGTTCTATTTTTGAACGCAAGGCTTTATTTGCACTAGCACCTCCTACTATTGCGAAGTTTTCAGGTGGGTTTGTTTTAAAATACTTTTTAAGTTTCATCACTATATGCTCAATCGCTACTTTTTGAAAACTTGCAGAGATATTTGAGATTGTTTCTTCTGTGATATTGTTATTTTCTTCCTCTTTTATGATCGCTAATCGAACAGCATTTTTCAGACCACTGTAGCTAAACTGTATAAGTGGAGATTGGCGTAATGGTATGGGAAAATCATATTTTGACTCATCACCATGAAGTGCAAATTTTTCTATGACAGGACCACCTGGATATCCAAGCTTAAGCATTTTTGATACCTTATCAAAACTCTCTCCAAAACTATCATCGATGGTACTTCCTACAACGCTCATCTCATCCAAACTTTTTGCCTCTATGATTTGGGTATGTCCACCAGAAACGAGGAGTATGGTACATGGTAATGCTGACTCTTTTTCTATAAAAAGTGAATAGATATGACCTTTGAGATGATTGACCCCAATGAGTGGTAAATTTAAGCTAAGAGAGAGAGCTTTTGCCATCGTTACCCCTTCTGTTAGAGTGACGCTTAGTCCTGGAGCATTTGTCACAGCAATCGCTTTTAAATCATCAAAATAAGAGACACACTCTTCAAGTATTTTTGGGAGTGCTTCGATATGCAATCGTGCGGCTAATTCTGGGACAACTCCACCATATACACTATGTTGGAGCTCTTGCGAAATCTTTTTGTGAAAGATCAGTTTATTTGTTTTTATTTCTGTAATTGCGATGCTACTATCATCACACGATGACTCAATACTTAATATCATTTTTGTTCACACTCTCTTTCGATCCAATCAACAGCACAGCTTAACTCTCCAAAACCACTATCGGCATTGATATGTCCTGCATCATCGAGTATCTTCAATCCTACATTGAGCTGACTGTGTAACTCGATAGCCTCTTCTACACTGAGATAGGGATCATTTGTACTTCCCACCATGATGATCTCTTCTGCTTTTAAATCAGCTGGAATTGGATATGGAAAAAAACTTTTGAGTTCTTCTATCTCACATGATTTTCGTACAGGTGCTACAAGCATCAATTTATCAAGTGTTTTGATATCGTATCTATCTACAAAATGAAACCACAAAATATTTGCCAATGAATGACACACTACGATATCTGGATTAAAGGAAGTGAACTCTTCATAAAGTGTTTGCATCCACACATCAAATGAGGGTAAATCTCTATTTGGTAAATCTGGAAAAGATACTTTATAGTCTTTTTTTTCTAGTTGTTGCTTTAACCACCATTGCCAATGCGGTTCATCGCTTCCACCCCAACCATGGAGTATGAGTACTTTTTTCATTATTTAAGGTTCCTTACACATCGTACATATTTTTTATAGGTTCTATTTTGGTAATAGACAGTTCCACTTTTAAAGAGTACATAATATCCATACATTCCAAAGTTTCTAGTCCAAGTTCTATCACTTGCCCAATAGGCATCTCTTTTTGCATATTTAAATGCATTATTGATCATGAGTTGTGCTCTGATTCTACTTTTATCAATAATAGTTTCATAGTTTTTTACTGTTGGAAGCTTCCAGTCTCTAAAACCTTTTAAAGAAAGATTTTCACAATATTCTGCCGCTTTTGCTTGAGTTAATTCAATACGCACATTATCTTTTGTATCTTGCCACATTAGTTTGTTGTGATCATCGATAACATAATCACCACTTTTAGTGAGTTTTATAGCAAAAAGTACGGCGGCAAGCATACATAATAAAGTAAAAATTTTCATCGTGAAGTCCTTTATAACTTGATGTTATATTTTTTTCTCTCTAATCTATCTATAATTTTCTTATCCAAAACTTGAATATCAAGTTTTGAATCTTCTAAAAAAACAAGTCCAACAAGCTCTTTACAATGTTTTTCTTTCTCATCGTGTCCAGTATGTTTTTTCCACTGCTCAAACTTATCGTCATAAATCTCTACTAACTTATCCTCTTGATGTTTTCGCTCTAACACCAAAGCAATAGTAACAATCAATAACATAATAAAAGGTATCATCATATCACCCATTTGCAAATATCCTTACTCTTTTATCTATCTCTTTTATATCTTCAAGTGAGGTGATTTTTGTGTCATGAAAATGATTGAGAGCTTTCAATGATGTGTCAGCGATGTCTAAAAATCCAATTTCTGCTGCTAAAAATCGTGCAACCGCTACCTCATTTGCAGCATTTAATACGACCCCTAAATTATCATTTTGAAGTATCTCATCTTTTATTTCCCAGATATTATACCGTGAAGTTTCTATCTTTTTAAATTCAAGATTTTGAATACTCAATAGATCAATAGGTTTCAAAATAGGAGTTTCCACTTTTTGCATCAGTGCATACGCAATAGGAAGTTGCATATTTGCATGTGCTAAGTGGGCTGTAGTACTTCCATCTATAAAGTTTACCATCGCATGGATGATAGATTTTGTTTCGATAATCGCATCACAAGCCGTGGTATCAAAAAGCCATCTAGCTTCTATGAGCTCAAAAATTTTGTTTGTCATGGTCGCACTATCTATTGTGATCTTATTTCCCATCGACCAGTTTGGATGTGCTAGTGCCTCTTGCACGGTAACATCTCTTAGTTTATCCAAGGGATAGTCTCGAAAGCTTCCACCAGATGCTGTAATCGTTAAGCTATCAATAGTTTTTTCTTTATCCATAAGATACCATAAACCAAAATGCTCACTATCTATGGGTGTGATATGGGAAATGTCGATAAACTTTCCTGCAACGACTAATGACTCTTTATTTGCCAAGGCAACTCTTTTACCACATTGTATAGCTGTAAGCGTAGGCTGTAATCCGAAAAATCCTACCAAAGCATTAACTACAAGGTTTGATGAAGAGTTTTTTATCGCTTCTAAAATAGCCTCTTGTCCTGCTTGTACATTTCGATGGTTTACTTTGTGTATATCATCTTGTGAAGCGATGATGACAAGTTTTGGACTGAAATCTTGTAGTTGTGTATTTAAAAGTTCTATATTATTACCAGCAACGATGATCTCGATATCCAGATTAAATTGCTTCGCAATAGCAAGAGTATTTACTCCAATAGAACCAGTACTTCCTAGAACTATCAAACAAATAACCTAAGTAATACAAGCATAATAACGCCCCCAAATAAGTAGCCATCAGTTCTATCCAAAATCCCACCATGACCTGGTAAAATATCTCCACTATCTTTTACATCTGCTTCTCTTTTGAGATAACTCTCAAAAAGGTCACCAAAAATAGAGGCAATAGCTACAACAATCGATATAGATAAAGCAGTCACAAATCCAATCTCTTCAGGAGCAAATACAACTCCTAAAATAGCAGCTACAATGATACCACCAGCGACACCTTCTAAAGTTTTGTTTGGACTTGTCTCACAAAATTTTGTTTTTCCCATACTTTTGCCTACAAAATAAGCACCCACATCAGTTCCTGCTACGATTACTAAAAGCCATAGTAAATAGACCATGCCATATGAAAAATACAGTGAGAGTAAGAATAGATAAGAAGCTATAGGATAGAGTAAAGGTAAAAAAAGATTTCTATCAAACTCTTTTGTGTATGCTAACATAGATGCAAAGATGATAGCAACCACAAAGATTAAGTCTTCTGGTTTTGGATAGAAGTATGCTACGATCCAAGTTACGAATGCATAAACATAGATTTTGTCATCATTGAGTTTAAAAAGGTTCATCGATTCTTTTAACGCTACGAGCATCAAACCACCAAATAAAAACCATGTCAAAGTAAATGAATTAATAAATCCTATGATTAATAAACCTACGACTAAAGCAACTCCTGTTTTGATTCGTGTTGAACTTTCTGATATGATATTTGACATTACTTACCTTTTGTTAATAAATTATATTATTATACAGAATTGTTGGTAAATAATTGGTTATTATGAAAAGTAGATGTTTATAAAATGAATTGTCCTACATATATGTAGGACAATTTCAAATAAGAAGAGTATATTTATTTACCGTAAACAGTAATACATCTAGAACCTGCAATTAAATAATTTGATTGAGAGTATTCTTGATATTGAATTGTTGTAATTCCACCATTTTTTGCAGCTTGTCGTGCTGTAGAATCAAATCCAGTAGGAAAAATTAAAAACCATGAAGAACACGCTTCCCCACTTTTCATATTTTCAATTTGTGTCATATTAACTTTCGACAAATCAATATTTGAAGCGCCTATTGATGCTTTGTGAGTACAACCTGTTGTTAATAGCATTGCTGCTAAACCTGCGAGTGAATATTTTAAAACTTTTTTCATTTTAATCCTTTTTTTGAAAAGTGATTATACATAATTAAAATTATAATTATACCTAGTATGTAATGAAATTTTTTTATATTTAAAAATCACTAAAAAAAGTAATGAAAAGAAAGACTTTAGTTATTTTGTTAGGTATTTATAACTTTTTAGATATACTACCGTATTACAAAATACAAAGGATTTTTATGACAGCTACTGTAAGACTCGATACTACGATGGAAACAAAGTTGAATACACTGGCAAAATCATTGCATAAAAAGAAAAGTGACATCATAAGAGATGCGATAAACTACTATGCTAAAAGCATAGAGAATGATAAAAAATCACGAATTTCTTTAGCTGTGGAAAAAACAAAAAAGAGTGATATGATGTTATACCGAGATTTTGAAGGAACATTAAGTGATTCTATCTAAAGGTGATATTTGGCTAGTAAATTTAAATCCAATTAAAAAGAATAATGAGATTGGTAAGGTACGACCTGCTGTTGTATTTCAAAATAATGAATTAAATAAAAGCAAATATCCCACAACCATTATTTTCCCACTTTCAACTCACCTAATCGATGATGCTGAACCTATAAGAATCAGAATCACGAGCCGTGATGATCTACATGAAGATTCAGATCTCATACTCACTCAAATACGAGCTATAGATAATACACGATTTATAAAAAAACTATCAACACTTACACCAAAAGAGTTAGAAAATGTTAAAAACTTATTTGATGAGATTATTGAATAGAAGATATGCAATTTATCTAAATTAATCCTCTAAAAAAAGTAATGAAAAGAAAGACTTAAATTATTTTGATTTTCTTCAAATTTTTCTATATGTTTATAGTTGAATTTTATATCTATATCATTTCTAGGAAAGTAGCTTTGTGTGATATCTAGAGTTTTTTGAGTATCTCCACTGTCATATTTTTTGTAGTTTGATTCGATATTTAGTTTTGTTTTTTTGCTGGTGTAAAATACTGTTCCTAGTGTCGCACCTGCTGCAGTGTTTGCATAGTCTGTATCATAGATATAGAGATCGGCAAGTGCATAAGCATAGCTTTTATCTCCTAGATAAAATGATTTCCCAGCTCCTACTTTTGCACTAAAATTTAACTCATCATCTAAACTATCTCTATTAAACTGCCAGCTAGTCATCCACGATAAAGGATCAAAGAATTTTGTCTTTGCTGAGAGTGAACGAATCGTGAGTAGTTTGAGATAATCAAGTTTTGTATTTTGAGTTTCAAGGTCATAAGTGAAATTTGTACTAAAAAACTCTATTTGTGTTCCTGCTAAAAATCCATCATCGTTATTGGTGATATCGTGATAGGTTGGTCGTATCCCAAAAGTGATCTGATCATTGTTTTGAGTATGTCGGTATCCTGTTGATACTGATAGTTGTCTATTGGCTTGGTCTGGATTGACTGGTTTTTGTATCGATAACTCTTTACCAACTCCGAGTGATGCTCTAGCTTTTGATAATTTGTGAGATATTTGTAAATAATCATCTTTTTTTAGTTTTGCTTGCATAAAATAGTATTCACTTAATTCTATTGCAGATTCTAAAATATACTGTTTTTTTTCTGTTGATATGAGATCATTGTGAATTAATATATCTATTTCTTTTATATTTTCTAAAAGTGTTAATCTTTTTACGAGTGCTATATCCTCATCGTTTAATAATGTTTCATATTCTAGTAGTACTTTTCTTTTTGAAGGTCTATATTCTTTTGATTTGATAAGGTTTTGTTTTGTGATCTCAAAGATTGTTTCAGGTGGACTTACCTGGAAAAAAAACTTATCTCTGAGATTGACACTTGGTCTTGCTATCTCTAAAAGCCACAACATATTATATGAACAATTCTCATCAAAAAAATAATAATCAGAATAAGTATCTTTAAGTTCCCATATATGATTTACCATTTTTATGGTTTCCTCTTTTGTGAGGTTAAGATTATATTCCCAAATATCTCTTTGTTCTGTATCTCTATATTGTTTGAGTTTTTCATAATATGGTAAAAGTGAATATTCACCATAATACCCACCAAACAATCCTTTTATAGCAAACATAAAACCATTTTCTTTATCTTTATCCACGCTTGCTGCATAATTGATTGCGTGAGATAAAAGTTTTGAATTATAAGAAGTTTCGATAAGTAAAAAAGTATGCCCAAACATCGAAGCTGGAGAGTTGATGTGTGCTGATGGAAAAATCAAAGCTACAGAAGTAGGATCTAGCTGTTGTATCCAATCGTTGTATTGGGTACATTCTATTTTTGGTAAGTTTTCTAATTGAAGTTCTTTTGTAAGCCACTCAGTTCTTGCTGGATATTTACAAGCTGTTGCATTTTTACTCGATATATTTTCTGTTAAAAGATTTTTTACTGTTTGCAAAAGTTCATTTTTTGCATCTGTTTTCCCATCTTTAGCAAGAAAAAAAGAGGGTGAATCAATTTCACTTTGATTATTCACTGGCATATGAAGCAATAGTTGCCAATATTTTTGATTCCACAATTGTGTGTGTTCTGCTTTTTCTTTATATATTTGAAAAGTATTTGAAAAAAGAAATTGAGTGAATAATAAAAATGAAAGTAAATATTTTATGATGAAGTCCTATGAGGTAAAATATAAGTGGAATAAACCACTTATATAAATTTGAAATTAGATAGCAGATACATTATCTAAAACATCAGCCATTTGTACATTTGATGATGTGTAGATTGCATTATAATTTTTTTGTAAAGAAGCTATAAAAGCTGATTTATCTTCAACTTCTAATAACTCTGCAAGTGTAGAAACCGCTTCACCGTGACCCATTGCGATCTCTTTTGAAAGTTGATCCATGTTAGATGCAACAAATCTTTGTGTTTGTTCATTCATAACAAATTTTGTTTTTTGACAACCAGATGTACCTGAAGAGATACCAAATGTTTGGTTACCAGATGTACCATTTGTAGTTGCTTGTAAAGCTAACATAATTGCAGTTGAATCGTCTTTAATGATTTGTGATCCAAGCCCACATCCTGTTTGATTGTTTATTGTTGCCATTGCTGAAGTTGCTAGTAAAACTGTAGCTGCTGTACTTAATAGTATTTTTTTCATAGTAATCCTTTTTTTATAATGTATTATTTTAGTCTATAAGTTATTAAATACTGATAAATAATTTCATTCATTATTGATATTTTTTGTCTTAACCATTCAATAAAATAAATTTAGCTATAATTTCCTAAAAATTAAGATACTTAAGGTAGATAAATATGTCAGAAAAATCAGCATTAGAAATAGCACTAGCACATTCGATGACCGAAGATGAGTACGAAACTGTATTAAAAATGTTAGGAAGAGAGCCTAACTATACTGAAATCGGTGTTATTTCGGCTATGTGGAGTGAGCACTGTTCTTATAAATCAAGTAAAAAATACTTAAATGGTTTCCCAACAAAAGCTCCATGGGTGATCCAAGGTCCTGGAGAAAATGCTGGTGTTATTGATATCGGTGATGGGTATGCTGCTGTATTTAAAATGGAATCACACAATCATCCAAGTTTTATCGAGCCATATCAAGGTGCTGCTACTGGTGTTGGTGGGATTATGAGAGATGTGTTTACTATGGGAGCTCGTCCTGTTGCTTCTATGAACTTGATCCAATTTGCTGGTATCGAAGGGAATAGTGAAACTGCTAAAAAACATAGATTTCTTTTACGAGGTGTTGTTGAAGGTATCGGCGGTTATGGTAACTGTATGGGAGTTCCTACTATTGGTGGTCAAGTTGGTTTTGAAGAGTGTTATGCTGGAAATAACCTTGTAAATGCTTTTAACCTAGGTATTTGTAAATCAGATGAGATCTTTTTAGGTGTTGCTGAGGGTGTTGGAAATCCTGTTATGTATGTTGGATCTAAAACTGGTCGAGATGGACTTGGTGGTGCTGTTATGTCAAGTGCTGCATTTACAGAAGATAGTGAATCAAAAAGACCAACAGTTCAAGTAGGTGATCCATTTACAGAAAAACTTTTACTTGAAGCGTGTTTAGAACTATTTAAAGAAGATTTAATCATCGGTATTCAAGATATGGGTGCTGCTGGACTTACAAGCTCATCTTTTGAGATGGCAGGACGAACTGGATCTGGTATGAGAATGGATCTTGATAAAGTTCCTGCAAGAGAAGAGGGTATGACTCCTTACGATTTCATGCTTTCAGAATCGCAAGAAAGAATGCTGATTTGTGCAAAAGCTGGTTGTGAACAAGCAGTTATTGATATCTTTGAAAAATGGGAATTATCAGCTGCTGTTATCGGTGAAGTAACTGACAATGGAAATATGGAACTGTATTGGCACGGTGATTTAGTAGCTGATATTCCTATTCAGCCACTTTCTGAAGAAGCTCCTATTTTAGATAGACCAGTAAAAGAACCTGAATATTTAAAAACTATAAAAGATATCAAGTTAGATAAAAATATACCAAATCAAGAAGCGTTTGATACACTCTTTAGTGATATGGAAGTTGTCGATAAATCTTGGGTTTATAATCAGTATGATTCTATGGTTCAAACAAACACAGTTAAAGGACCTGGTTCTTTAGATGGTTCAGTTGTTCGTATCAAAGAAACAGGAAAAGCTCTTGCTATGAGTGCAGATTGTAACACTAGACAATGTTATATCGATCCTGAGTTAGGAAGTGCAGCTGCTGTTATGGAAGCTGGACGAAATGTAGCTATGAGCGGAGCTCAACCTTTAGCTATCACTGATTGTTTAAATTTTGGTAACCCTGAAAATCCAGAAGTTATGTGGCAATTTATGACATCGTGTGAAGGTATCAAGTCTGCTTGTAAAGCTTTAAATACTCCAGTAATCGGTGGAAATGTATCATTATATAATGAAACAAATGGAGTAGGAGTTTTCCCAACACCTGCTATTGCAACTGTTGGTGTAAATGATGATATGAATAAAGTACTTCCTAGTTGTATTCAACACAACGATAGTACGATTTATATCTTAGGTGATACAAAATCAGAATTTGGTGCTAGTTTATATATGAAAAAACTGTACGGAAAAGTTGCAGGAACTCATCCCGAAGTTGATTTTGAAAAAGAACTCCACCTTTGGGATTTTGTGATCAATGCAAATAAAGCAGGGGTTTTACAAAGTGCAAAAGATGTAAATGTAGGTGGTATCGCAATAGCAGCTGCTAAAATGGCAGTTGTTGGGAATAAAGGTATCAATATTACTATTCCATTGCAAGATTCAAAAGATATTTTTAGTGAAACACTCTCAAGAGCTATTGTTGAGGTAAACTATGACGATGAACCACTTTTTGAAGAGTTAATCGGTAAATATCAAGTAACTTGTACAAAAATCGGAAAATCTGGTGGAGATATGATAAATATTAATGGTGTTAAAAAAGATCTAGAAAATGCAAAAAAGATTTATTTTAATACATTTAGAGAAGTTATCGAACAAGATATTTAATTCTCTTAAGAGTTTGCATCCCATCTAAAAGGAAGTAACGCTATGAAAACATACGATATCATTATTATTGGAGGCGGTCGAGCCTCCAATTTAGCTGCAAAAGCTGGTAAATTAGGAAAAAAAGTTGCTTTGATAGAAAAAGCAGAGCTTGGTGGAACTTGTCCAAATAAAGGATGTGTTCCCTCAAAACTTCTCATCGGATATGCGGATGTTATTCGTACTATTCAAGACTCACAAAGACATTATGTCAAAAGTACAATCAATAGTATCGATATCGAAAAGATATTTGATAAAAATAATAACTTTATCGCTCATGTAGATGGCAACTACAAAAAAAAGCTCAATGAAAATGTAGAACTTTTTCGTGGCTTAGGAACTTTTGTTTCTAACAATGTCATCAGTGTAAATGGTGAAGAACTTACAGCAAAAAAAATTGTCATTGCAACAGGAACAGCTCCTATAAAAGCACCTTTTGAACACGCATGGACAAGTGATGATATTTTTCCTATTAGTAAAATTCCAAAATCGATCACTATTGTAGGCTCTGGTTTTATTGCTTGTGAGTTGGCGAATGTGTTTGATGCTTTGGGTGTGAAGACAAAACTGATCGTAAGAGGTGAAAATCTTCTTTCAAATGAAGATGAAGATATCTCAAAAGTATTTAAAGAGCAATTTTCTCTCAACATCGATATTGCATTTAATACCACGATACAAGATGCAAAATATACAAATGGTTCATTTGAGATGATGTTGGAAAATAAAGATACAACAACACAAAAACATAGCTCTGAAGCATTATTATATGCAATTGGTAGAGAATCAAACGCTAAAACACTTAAATTAGAAAATACGAGTATAAAACTTGATAATCGAGGATTTATACAAAGAGATGAATACTTCCAAACAGATTCCAAAGGTGTCTATGTTGTAGGTGATGCAGCGGGAAAATATATGCTCCAACATGCAGCTGCGTATGAGATAAATCATCTTTATAAACTCCTATTTGAAGATGAAAAAAAACCTCTAAAGTTTAAGTATATGCCTCACGCTGTTTTTACAGATCCGGAGATTGCAAGTGTAGGTATCACTGAAAAACAAGCAAAAGAAAACAATCTTGATTTTGTAGTCTCAAAAACTGACTGGCTAGCAAGTGCAAAAGCAGAGTCTATGAAACTAAAATATCCTTTTACAAAATTTATCGTTGATAAAAATAGCTATGAAATTTTGGGCTGTCATATGATAGGACCACAAAGCTCAACGATGATACATCAAGTACTAGCAGTGATGCATATAGATAATGATATCAGACATCTAAAAGAGATGCTTTATATCCATCCAGCTTTAAATGAGTCTTTATTGCCAGCTGCAATAAATGTGATCAAAAAATGTGAAGAAGGATAGTGTTTAGACTATCCGATTCTTTATATTTATTACAAATTTATCCCAGATAACATTAGCTCAAGATTTCCCTCTTCGCTGATCTTTGTTTTGTCCCATACTGGCTCGAAAACTAACTCTACTGTACACTCATCTACTTCATCTATCGCTTCTACATATGATTTTACTTGACCCAAAAGTGAATCAGCCACAGGACACGATGGACTTGTCAAAGTCATATCTATTGTGGCAAAAAGATAGTTGTCTTTCTCTTCTAATTCTATTTTATAGATAAGTCCTAGATCGTAGATATTGATCGGTATCTCTGGATCAAAAACTTTTTTGAGTTTTGTTTCTATTATTTTTTCTTTTATCTCTTCTAAATTAAATATTGCCATTTTGTGCTACCTTTATAATTTTTTTGATCATTCCTTGTACACCACTTTGGCGATTTGGGGTGATGATCTCTTCTAGTCCTAGTGCATTTAAGATATTGATATCAAATGCATTTATCTCATCTAGTGTTCGATGATTGAATATATCTAGTATGATATAGACAAGTCCTTTTACGATGATTGCATCACTTGTACCCTCTAGCACTAAAGTGTCATTTTCTATTTTTGGCACAAGCCAAACTTGTGAAGTACACCCTTGCACTAAGTTCTTTTCTATTTTTTCTTTCTCATTGATATCTGGAAGTTTTTTCCCTAAATCGATGATATACTCATATTTTTGTAACTCATCATCAAAAAAATCAAGATCATCTTTGATATTTTTGATCGATTGTTCTATTGTATTCATTTTTTTAATCCTTTAGCATAGAGATCGCTTTTTTGAGGGCTTTGATAAATCTATCGATATCTTCACTCTCATTGTAAAAAGATAGCGATACTCTAATCGTTCCTTTTATTTGAAGCTTTTGCATGATCGGCATAGCACAATGATGCCCAACTCGTATGGCAATCTTTTGTTTATCCAAAAGTATCCCTACATCATCTGATAAAAGTCCTTTGATATTGAAACTTTTACTAGAAGTTGAATCTTGTGTGGTATTATACAAAATAACATCTTCGATTTTTTCTAGCTCTTCTTGCAGATAAGTATACAGATCTTTTTCTTTTTTTTCTATTTTATCATAGCCTATATCTTCTATAAACTCCATAGCTTTTGCAAAACCAATCACCCCCGCGATATTTTGAGTACCTGCTTCAAATTTGTAGGGACTATCTAAAAGTGTAGATTTTTCATAACTCACTGTTTGTATAGTAGCTCCTCCTGTTTGGTATGGTGCCACTTTCTCTAAAAGCTCATTTTTGATATAGATAGCTCCCACTCCTGTTGGTCCAAAAGTTTTGTGACCAGAGATAGCAAAAAAATCACACCCTATATCTTGAACATCTATTTTTGTATGGGCTAAACTTTGTGCACCATCAATCATCACATACGAGTCATATTTATGTGCAAGAGTACAGATCTTTTTGATATCGTTGATCGTTCCAAAGGCATTTGAGATATGTGTCACGGAGACAAAACTATTTGGATTTTTTTGTAGAAGCTGTTCCAACTCTTCAAAATCAAAGGCAAAATTTTCTTTATATCCTACAACTTCAAGACCATCTCCAAGTGTACGATCTTGCATATGCCAAGGTACGATATTGGCATGGTGTTCGAGGCTTGAGATGATGATAGTTTTGAAATCATTTGCAAAGCTAGAGGCTATGAAGTTTATCGATTCTGTTACCCCTTTTGTGAAAATGATCTCATCACTTTGTTTTGCATTGATGAACTTTTGCAGTGTCTGTCGTGTGTTTTCAAACTCTTGTGTTGCTTTGTTTGCATCCCCAAAATTACTTCTGTGTGTATTTGCACAGAAGTGTGTGTAATACTCACACTCTGCATCAATCACACTTTGAGGTTTTTGAGTTGTTGCACTATTGTCCAAATAGGTCATGTGGCTATTTTGGAAATAGGGAAAAAACTTTTTATAACTCATAGTAACTCTTTGAGATACTCAACTAACTTTTCATCTTCTAGACTCATAAATACTTCATTTCGTATCGCATCTAAGAGCATGATTTTTGCATCACTTTCTTTGATACCACGACTTTTTAAGTAGTATAAAGCTTCACGATCAAGATCACCATATGTAGCACCATGACTAGCTTCTAGTTCATCTATTGATATCTCTAAGTGTGGAGTAACAGCGATACTACTATCATCACTCAAAAGAATTGTTTTAGAGTTTTGAAATGCTTTTGAAAAAGCGGCTGTTTCTTCTACTATTGAAAACATATTTAACTTTACAGATGATTTATCATTTAAAAGATTTTTAAACACAATATCACTAAAACTTTTATTTTGGTGTGTGGTTTGCACATCATAAGATACTTTTGCATCATCTTTAAGATCGATAAGAGCATTGATAGTAAAATTTGAATTTGCATTTTTGAGTTTTGTTTCAACGATATTTTGTGAAGATTCAAACTCAAACAATGACATATCCAAAGTAGCATCAGTGCCTATATCATTTATATATTTGACACTTGTACTATTTTTACTTTTTGCTATTTTTATATAGTGAAGCGTTGCTCCTTTTTCGGCACGAAGCGCTCTTTGTACTTCGATATCTTGTGTGAAAATATCGATGATAGTTAGTGTTTCATTTTTAGGTGCAACAAAAACAGAAGACTCTTGATTTAAAAATAGATAGGTATTTTTGAATCCTGTTACATAATTTGCTGTGTCATTTAACTCAGGCTGTAACATTGTCTAGTCCTAAATTTGCAAATCCATGTTTATCCAACTCCAATGCAAGAGAATAATCACCTGTTTTTACAATTTTCCCATCTTTTAGAATATGTACAAAATCAGGTTTGATAAGCTCCATAAGTCTATCGTAGTGTGTGATCATCAAGATAGATTTTTTAGTATCATCTTTTATCATACCATTGATAACTTCTGCAACACTCTTAATCGCATCAACATCAAGCCCAGAATCAATCTCATCTAACATAATAAGGTCAGGATTTAAAAGTAAAAGTTGTAAAAGTTCATTTTTTTTCTTTTCACCACCACTAAATCCTTCATTTAATCCTCTTTTTAAAAGAGTAGAATAAAGACCATATTCACCCATTTTTGATTTTAGAAGTTTTAAAAACTCCATAGAATCTAGCTCTTTTTCACCATTGTAAACTTTTTTGGCGTTCAGGGCTGTTCGTAAAAAGTAGCTGTTGTTTACTCCTGGAACTTCTACTGGTGATTGGAAGCTTAAAAAGATCCCTTCATTTGCTATTTTGTCTGCTGATAACTCTGTGATATCTTTGCCATTGTAAGTGATTGTACCACTTGTGATATTTGTATCATAGTGACCACTTATCGCTTTTACCAGTGTTGATTTACCTGCTCCATTTACACCCATCAGTGCATGAACTTCTCCATCATTTATCTCTAAATTAAAATCGTTTAATATTTTTTTACCAGCTATTTCTACATTTAAATTTTCTATTTTTATCATTTTTACTCCTTGACTTTAAGTAGTTGGTATCAACCAACACTTCCTTCTAATGTGATATCCAACAACGCTTTTGCTTCAACTGCAAACTCCATTGGAAGATTGTTTAGTACCTCTTTACAAAATCCATTTACTATTAAAGAAACGGCATTTTCTTCATCTATTCCTCTTTGGCGTAGATAAAAAAGCTGATCATCTGAGATCTTTGAAGTGGTTGCCTCGTGTTCTATTTGAGCTGTTCTATTTTTAACCTCATGATATGGATAGGTATTTGCAGCACAGGTATTTCCGATAAGCAGTGAATCACACTGCGAAAAGTTCCGTGCATTGTCTGCTTTTTTTCCTACTCGTACAAGTCCTCGATAAGAGTTGCTCCCTTTCATCGCTGAAACACCTTTTGAGATGATTGTAGACTTTGTGTCTTTTCCTAGATGGATCATCTTTGTTCCAGTGTCGGCTTGTTGGGCTTTGCTTGAGATGGCTACTGAATAAAACTCTCCAGAACTATTGTCACCTTTTAAGATACAGCTTGGATACTTCCATGTCAAAAGTGATCCTGTCTCTACTTGTGTCCACGATACTTTTGAATTTTTCCCCGCACATAAGGCTCTTTTGGTTACAAAGTTGTAGATACCACCTTTACCCTCTTCATCTCCTGGAAACCAGTTTTGAATCGTAGAGTATTTTATCTCCGCATCATCCAAAATGATGAGCTCAACTACAGCTGCGTGAAGCTGGCTCTCATCTCGTGTGGGTGCTGAACACCCTTCGTTGTATGAAACATAACTTCCTTCATCTGCTATGATAATCGTTCTTTCAAATTGCCCTGTATTTTGAGCGTTTATTCTAAAATATGTAGAAAGTTCCATAGGACATCGTACACCTTTTGGAATATATACAAAACTTCCATCAGTAAATACAGCACAGTTGAGTGTCGCAAAATAGTTGTCATTTACTGGCACTACACTTGCTAAATACTTTTTAAGTAGTTCTGGATGATTGTGTGCAGCATCACTGATACTACAAAAGATGATCCCTAGCTTTTCAAGCTCATCGTGGTAAGTAGTTTTTACACTTACACTATCAAAAACAGCATCGACAGCCACACCTGCAAGCATCTTTTGCTCTTCTAGTGGGATCCCTAACTTTTCATATGTTTCAAGTATTTTTGGATCAACTTCATCTAAAGAATCTAAAGCTTTCTTTGGTGCAGAATAGTAGGCTATCTTTTGATAGTCTATATCTGGATAGTGTAGTTTTGCCCATGTTGGCTCTTCTTGTGTAAGCCATTTTGCATACGCTTTGAGTCGAAACTCTAGTAACCACTCAGGCTCATTTTTCTTTTTTGATATAGCTTTTATCACATCTTCATTTAAACCTACAGGAAAAGTATCACTTTCTATCAGTGTCTCAAATCCAAGTTTATATTCGTTTGCGATAATCTTATCTATATGTTTATTATCACTCATTTTAACCTCCGCTATTTAAATAGGATAAATATTGTCTTATTTAGAAGTATAACATAAAAAAAACATAAAAAACAATTGGATATAGTATCTAATTTACTTATTTAATTTAGTTAAAGATTAATAACATAAATTGAGATGATAGAAGAAAAAAACATATCTAAATTTATTGAAAAATTTTTAACTTTTATAATCTTTACTCCATCGAACTTAAATAGCTATATATTTTTTCTTGATCTCTTTTGTAGTTCTCTAGTTGTTTTTTTAAATTTGAGTCGTTCATATTGAGTTTACCAAACTTTAGATAGAATAAAATATAAGAGATGATTATTTAAAGGGTGTGTGTTTATGTCTATGTTTCAAAATTCGGTTTTAAAAAATGTGAGCCAAGATGAAAGTATCGTGGCTTTACGATGGGCGAAGTTTCAAGAGTATCTGGCGAAAAAAGAGTTTGTACAAAATGTCAAAGAGGAAAAATACCAAGATGGTTTTTTAAAAGATGTTTTTGAAAATTGTTTGGGATATACTCTTGATAGCACGAACCCTAGCGATTTTAGTCTAGAGCGAGAACGAAAAAACGAAACAGATGGGAAAAAAGCAGATGGGGCTATTCATCTCAATGGAGAGATTGCTGGTATCATAGAGCTCAAAGCACAAGACACAAAAAACCTAGACAAAGCAACTGATCAGGCATTTGGCTATCTTGTATCAAATAGCAATGCGCACTATGTGATCGTATCAAACTTCGATGAGTTGAGATTTTATATCGATAAAAAGACTGCTTATGAGAAGTTTAGTCTTTTTAATCTGTCTTATGAAGAGTTCAAAAAGCTTCATCTTCTCATCTCTTATGAGAGTATCAAAGCTGGTATTCCACTCAATCTCAAAGAAAAAACAGCCAACTTTGAGTCCCAAATATCAAAAGAGTTGTACAAAGACTTTAGTACTTTTAGAAATCATCTCTTTGAAAACCTTATCAAAAACAACCCAACACACGAAAAAACAGATCTATTACGATATACACAAAAGATCTGTGATCGTATCATCTTCATACTTTTTGCAGAAGATAGAGGACTGCTCAGTCCAAACACAATCAAAGAGATCATCACACGACATGAGCAAGATATCTTCGGAAATCCGATGTATCAGTACTACAAGATATATTTTGATGCGATAAACGAAGGAAATGAGAAGCTACAGATCCCTCGATACAATGGTGGACTTTTTGCAAAAGATGAAGTGCTAGATGCTCTTGTCATCGATGATGTTGTGCTCAATATGGAAGCTCAAAAGCTCAGCGACTATGACTTTGCGAGTGAAGTGGGTGTCAATATCTTGGGGCATATTTTTGAGCAGAGTCTCACAGATTTAGAAGAGATACAATCAAACATCGACAACACAGAGTTCGACAAAACAAAATCAAAAAGAAAAAAAGATGGTGTGTTTTATACACCAGAATATATCACAAAATACATAGTGGACAATACTCTAGGAAAAATGTGTAAAGAGAAAAGAGAAGAGCTCAAGATCACAGAAGTAAAAGCTCCTAAAAATCCTAGAAAACTCAACAAAGGTGAAGCCCAAACAAAAGAAAATCTAGAAACATACAAAGCATGGCTTTTCGATCTAAAGATACTCGATCCTGCGTGTGGAAGTGGAGCGTTTCTAAATCAAGCACTTGATTTCCTCATTCACGAGCATACCGCTTTGCAAAATGACTTGTCGCTGATGGGCGATCTTTTTGCTTCGTATACTGTAGAAGAGAGCGTACTAGAAAACAACATCTATGGAGTAGATATAAACGAAGATGCAACAGAGATAGCCAAACTCTCACTATGGCTAAGAACAGCCAAAAAAGGGCGACCGCTTACAAGGTTGGCAGATAAAATACTTTGTGCTAATTCACTGTTAGATATGCCTTTTGCAGAGGGAAGTTTTGATGTTGTTCTTGGAAATCCGCCGTATGTACGACACGAAATGATAAAAGAGATAAAACCACAATTACAAGAAAAATATAAATCATTTGCAGGAACCGCTGACTTATATGTGTATTTTTATGAATTGGGTTACAATATGCTCAAACCAAATGGAGTCAAAGGATATATTTGTTCAAATAAATTTTTTAGAGCAAAATATGGTGAAAAAATAAGAGAGCTTATTTTAGCTAATATGACTATAGAACAAATAGCAGATTTTAATGGTGTTAAGATATTTGCAGATGCGACTGTTGATAGTACTATCACTATATTTAAAAAAGAGCTTCCAGATAAAGATAGTACTTTTAAGATGGTTGATACAGACTTATTAAATCATTTTAAGATGAATCAAACAGATTTAAGTAAATCTAGTTTTTCCTTTGTATCTCCAGATGAATTAAAGATAAAAAAGAAAATTGAAGAAATAGGAATTGTTCTTAAAGATTGGGATATTGAGATAAAATTTGGTATAAAAACTGGGTTTAATGAAGCTTTTGTTATTACCGAAACCTTAAAGAATAAATTTATTAGTCAAGATAAAAAATGTAGTGAAATCATTAAACCATTGCTAAGAGGACGAACGCTTGATAGATATAGAAATGATATTTCAAATGAATATTTAATAGTTAGTCATAATAATCCTCCTATCAATATTGATGATTATCCTGTTCTTAAAGAACATTTGAATCAATATTATGAAAAACTGGAAAAGAGAGGAGATAAAGGATTAACTCCATATAATTTAAGAAACTGTGCGTATATTAATAAATTTGATTTAGAAAAAATAGTTTATCCAGAGTTTTGTTCTTCTTCTTTATTTTCTTATGATGATAAGAAATCTTATCTTTTAGATACTAGTTGGTTTATTGATAAAGGCGATAAATTTTTATTAGCTTTTTTAAACTCTAAAATCATATGGTATTATTTACAGTTTATCTCTTCATTATTAGGAAGAAATGCATTAAGAATGAAAAAAATATTTATTGAACAATTACCAATTCCAATTGTCGAAGAAGAAAAACAAAAACCATTTATTGATTTAGTAAATCAAATACTTGATAGTAAACAAAAAATAAAAAACTATCAAGTCCTTTACGATGAAGCTGTAAAAAATGATAATTTTGATAGAGAAATCAAACTAAAAAATGAGATAGAAAACTTTGAAAAAATAGTTGTAAATAGTGAAAATGAAATTGATAAAATGGTTTATGAGTTGTATGGTTTGAGTGATGATGAGATTTTGATTGTGGAAGGTGTTTGATGGAGTTTTTTTCTTCTGAATGGGTCATGGTTATAGCAACTTTAATCTATGTATTTTATACAACAAAGTTGTTTAAAGAAACAAAAAAATTAAGAGAAGTTGAAACAAGTCCATATGTAACTGTTAAAATTGAACCACATAATTATTCAATGATGTTAAAAATGGAGATTGAGAATATTGGCAAAGCACCTGCTTATGATATTGATATTTCATTTGATAAAGACACTATTGAATTATTTAGTAAAAAAAAATATGTTTTACCTAAGACACATATTAATTATTTGCCTATTGGTCAAAAAATACCAAATTTAATTGGTTTAATAAGTGAATTAAAAGATGATATTGAAGAATTTGAAATTCTGTTAAAATACAAATCAAAAGATGGAAAACCCTTTAATGAAACTATCAAAATAAATTATAAATTTATGATTGATATAGGAATGTTATTATCTCAACCTCAAGAGATAACTAAATTAGATGACATAAGAAAATCACTTGATAAAATACATCAAAAACTAAATTAAGGGAAATTACAATGGAACAAAATTTATTGTATCATTATACAAATATCCATGCATGTTATTCGATACTGCAAAAGAAATCAATTTGGATGACAGACTGTAGGTTTCTAAATGACACTAAAGAATTAACTGAATCAATAAAACTTTTTATAAGACCATTTAATGAAGAAGAAAAAAAGATTTTGAATAATACATTTATATACAATAGTTTCAATCGAAGTTACTGTATTTTTAGTCTATCAAAAGAGTATAATGTTCTAAGTCAATGGAGAGCATATGCAAATGATGCAAGAGGAGTTACACTTGGTTTCAATAAAAATGTATTGGGAAAATTAGGATTTTCTTTGGTTAATTGCATATATGAAGAGCATGAAGAAGTTATAAATAGCATGAGAAAAAAACATTTCAATAATATTAAAGATATATTAGATGCAAAAAAAGAATTAGTTGCAGAGAATAGTTTTATGGGTTGGTTAAGGGAAAATTATTCTAAAATAGATGAAATCGTGTATGATCTGTTAAGTATTAAAAATATTGCATTTAAAGAAGAAAATGAAGTGAGAATTATCAAACCATTTGATACAAAAGAGTTGAATTTTAGAGAATCAAATAATAAAATAATTCCTTATAAAGATGAAATATATTGGAAAGAATCCCATTTTGATTTAGCTGTAGTAATACCTACAATATGGTTAGGTCCAAAATGTAATATTCTGAATAGTACAAGTTTAAGAATGATTTCAAGAATTACAGAATTTAAAAAATATGATTGTGGATATACTTGATTAAAAAAACAACAGCTACAATTACAAATAATAATATGAGATATGAACAAATTATGTGTAAAAATAAGTAAATATTTAAGATAAAAAGTAAGGACAAATGAAATAATAAAAGAGATATAGAAATGAATTAAAAAATAGATGTATTTATTAAAGCAAATAAAGTTTATAGAAAAGGACAAAGATTATTTTAATTATAATATAATATTATTATACTGTTGCATCTGGGTTATGATTTTGTTATACTTTCCTAATTAAATTAACAAAGGAAAGTTAAATGGCAAGAAATATAAATGGAAATCAGGATGGAAAAAAAGGTGGAAATGAAACTTATACTATTCCTGGAAGAGGAACAATTTCAAGAATAAAAGCAGTTAAAGAAGTCAAAAAAGGAAAACATCCTCTTCATACTACTACTAAAATAAATGGTAAAGAATATGTTAAAGCAAAACCTAATCCAACAACTAAGGATACTGGAAATAAGGAAAGATAAATTGAATTTTAATATAAATATTGATTCATTAATCAATTTATTAAAAAATCCTCCTCCTCATATTGTAGTAGGATTTTTTTTGTTAGGTGTTTTACTAATTTTAGGGATTTTGAATTTCGAAAATGAATATATTAAATTAATAATTTTATTTTTCTCTTTGCCCTTTATAGGTCATATTATAATTATAGTATCAAAAGAACTAAAAAAAATTATTTCTTTTGTTCAGAATATTATTTCTTTTAATGGCAAATTAAAAAATATTGATATATTAGCAAAAGGGCAAAAAGAGATTTTAAATACACTTTACACAAATGATGGAAAATATAAATTTCAATCATATCAAAATGAAATAAAAAGTTTAGTTGCTAATGATTTTATAAAACCAATTCAAGATATACAAGAGTTTGAAAAATTATACCAAATAAACAAAAGACTGTATAAAGTTTTAGATAAACAACACAATAATAAAATAATAAATCATTTAAAAACATTAACAGATAATGAAAAAAAAGTTTTGGAATTATTTTATAAAGATGATTATGATTGGATTGATAATGATATGCAAAATGCTATAAATACCTTACATCGTAAAGGTTTAATTAATTATGAATATAACAAATCTATAAACTTAAATAAAAATACTTTAAACAATATTAATATTATTAATAATGAACCTATTAAGAAAAAAATTGTGAAAATTGTTTCATATAAAATGGCTGTTGATATAAAACCTGGAACTGGTATAATTGGGGGCAGGTGATGAATTTCCACTTTTCTTCACTTGAATATTGTTTATTGTGCCTCAGTTACTTGGTGTTTTGTCTAAAGATAAGAAATAAACAAAATATTTGTAGTAAAAAAACAAGGAAAACTAAAATGATAATAGATATAAGATGTATTTTAATAAAATATAAAAATAGGCTATAAAATGGATAAAATAAAAAATAACACAACTCTAACCCAAGATGTAAAAACCTTATTAGTAGCTCCCAAGAAACAGCAATAAGAGCAGTAGATAACCAAAGAGTTATCTTATACTGGAATATTGGTAAAAGGATAGTTCAAGAGCTACAAGATGGTAAAGATAGAGCAGATTATGGTAAACAGATTATCAAAACTCTTTCAACTGATTTAGAACCTATATATGGAAGTGGTTATAGTGTACGACAACTTGAACTTATGAGACAATTTTATAGAACTTTTCCAAATACGAACGCAGTGTGTTCGCAATTGAATTGGAGTCAATATAAACTGCTAATACGAATAGATGATACAGACAAAAGAGAGTTTTATATCAATGAAAGTATAAAAAATAGTTGGAACGGTAGAGAACTAGAAAGACAGATAAACTCATCACTTTTTGAACGACTACTTTTAAGCAATGATAAAAAATCAGTTTTAGATGTAGCAAAAAGTGAAAAGCTTCCAGTAAGTACAAATGAGATTATAAAAGACCCAATGGTATTAGAATTTTTAGGATTAGAGAAGAAAAGTAGTTATTATGAAAAAGATTTAGAGCAAGCGATCATCTCAAATCTTCAGGAGTTTTTACTAGAACTTGGAAATGGCTTTTCATTTGTATCAAGACAAAAAAGAATACATATAGATGGAGATGATTTTTTTGTAGATTTAGTTTTTTATAATAGACTACTTCAATGTTTTGTAATATTTGAGATAAAAACACATAAACTTACCCATCAAGATGTTGGACAGTTACAAATGTATGTGAATTATTATGATAGAAGTGAAAAACAAGATTTTGAAAATGCTACAATTGGAGTGCTACTTTGTGTAGATAAAAATGATACTGTTGTAAAGTTCACGCTACCAGAAGATAACAAAACTATTTTAGCAAGTAAATATCAACTTTATCTACCAAGTGAAGAAGAACTTGTAAAAGAGTTGCATCGTGAATTGGATGAGTTAGAAAGTGGATTTGATTAATAGTAAAGTAAGTAGTTTTGTTAATGCGATTGTTTTTATATATATTCCATACTTAAAATAGAAAATGAATCATCTGAAAATATTTCTTTTCATTCAATTAATTTTATATACAAAGATATCAGAAGTAATTGTGACACATTTACTGGTTTTAAAGATAAAAGTATTGACGATCTATTAGAATCTTTAGAGTATCAACACAATCAACAATATCAATATTGTTTAGTAGATATTTTTGAATTGTATATAAAATTTGTTGAAAATTGTTATTATGAAGTGAAGAAAATAGATGAAATGTATAAAAGTTATATAATTTTTTTGGTAAATAAAAAACAAATAAAAAACAAACAAATATCTGTATGCATTGCATATTGTCATATTTTCAATCCAAGATCAAAAAAGTTGCTAATATACTCCTAGATTTATTTCGCCAATCCACAATTGACATTAAAAATATATTTTTGTATAATAAATTTGAAAAAAAAGCAATCTCAATCTTCAAGGATTAATTACCCTTAAATACTTACGTTTTAGTGCTAAACTCGTTCTATCTCTTGGCAATTATTATTTAAATGAAAGATTCGATATAATAAGAGAAAAGAATCATTCATATTTATAATAAGGAGATATTATGTCAATAAATGAAATACTACAAAGTGCTTATGAATTATCAATTGAAGATAGAAGAGAGTTGACAAAACAACTCAATGAAAACTTGAGTGATCCTATGTTGCAAATGGATCCTTATTTTTATGAGAGAAGAGAATCGTTGCATCAGTTACGGGCAGATATACGAAGTGGTAAAGAGCCTATGTATGATTTTGATGAATCGATGGATGAGCTTATTAAAGAGTTAGAATCTTGAAAATAATAGAGACACAAAGATATAAAGTACAATTAAGAGAGATAACTCTCAATATAAAAAAAGATAAGCCACAAGCATCTGTGAAATTTGCAAAAGATTTAAAAGAACAGATAAATAATATCTCAAACATGCCAAAAAAATATAGAAAATCAGAATATTATGAAGATGAAAATATTCGAGATATGATATTTCGAGGCTATACTATTATTTATGAACTATATGAAAATATTATAGAAATACAAACAATATTTAATCAAAATCTACCTCTATTAAAAAATGAGCAAAACCTTATATGAGATTAGCAATACAAGAGATACTCGAAGATAAATTTATTCTTCTGACACAACAATACTTTAAACTCCAGCAACTTTTTGAAGAAAAGTATGGAAAAGATACTGTAGTACTGATCGAAATCGGAACTTTTTTTGAGACTTATGAAGTCAATAATGATGAAGAAAAAATAGGAAAAGCAAAAGAGATAGCGGAACTTTTAAATATCCAACTCACACGAAAAAACAAATCAATCTTAGAAAATAGCCAAACCAATCCGATGATGGCAGGTGTGCCAGCTGTATCTTTTGAAAAACATATCAATCGTATCATCCAAGAGCAAAAATACACAATAGCAATCATCAAACAAGTGGGCGTTCCACCAAATGTAAAAAGAGTGTTAGAAGCGGTTATCTCTCCTGGGACAAATTTTGATTTTGCAGTTTCAAGTGATGAGAATAATATCACTTCGATAACGGTTGATCAAGTGCGAGGAAACTATCTCATCGGATATAGTGCTATAGATGTAACCACTGGAAAGTGCTATTTTAACGAAGTTTTTGGGACAAGTGAAGATCCTAGCTTTGCTTTAGATGAAGTTTTTAACTATATGAATATGCACAAAACAAGTGAGATCATAGTCACATTTTTGGATAAAAACATCGATCAAAAAGAGGTGTGTGAGTATCTCGAACTCTCTCATAAAACATTTCATATCTCACAGGTTCGTCCTAAGATAATATATCAAAATGAGCTGTTTAAAAATGTATTTCAAATAGAATCGCTCTTGACTCCAATCGAACACTTAAATATGGAACGATACGCGATGGCAAGTGAGTCTTTGGCTATTTTGATAGATTTTGTCATAGGACACGATAGTAAAATCATCGAAAAACTTTCAATGCCTATCAAGCTTGATGTGAGTAAATATATCTACTTAGGTAACAATGCTTTAGAGCAGTTAAATATCCTCGAAACTCCACATCAGCCCAACTTGCTCAAACTGATCAACAACACATCAACAGCGATGGGGAAAAGACTTTTAAAAGAGAGACTGACTCATCCTATAAAAGATGAAAAAGAACTTTTACGAAGATATAAGCTCTCAACCGATCTGTATGATTATCACGCACCTATAGAAAATAGTCTGAGTAATATTTATGATATAGAGCGACTTTTACGACGAATAAAACTCAATCGTTTGCACCCTTTTGAGCTTAATTATTTGTATGATTCTTTGGGAAGTATCAAAGAGGTGGTGACCTTTATGGAGAACTATAACTTTGTAAAACCACCTTGTAGTAGCCAAGAGATTGAACTCTTTTTAAAAACTATTGAAGATACATTTGATTTGACAAATTGTGGAAAATTTATGCTCAAAGATATCGACTCAAATATCATAGCAGCAGGAATCGATACAAAAATCGATGCACTTTTAAAAGAAAATGAAGCTTTAGAAGAGAAGCTTGATATCTTTCGTACACATATTTTGAAGTTTTTAAAAAGTGAAGATAAAAATCTTATCGCTATCAATCGTTTGGGAAAAGAGGGCTTTTTTATAGGGCTAACAAAAAATAGATTTAGTTCGATAAAAAAAGAGCTTTTAGAATCGCATCTTATCATCGATGATGAGCTTTATCTTTTTAAAGACTTCAATATCAAGATACAAACCACAAGTGTAAAAATCACTAATAATCTCACCTCGACTATTTCCGATAAATTTGTACATAATTTACAAAAAATAATAGAGCTCAATAAACTCGTATTTAAAGAGAAGATTGAATACTACGAAAATAAATTTGCTTTGATGCTTGAAGAGATGGTTTCATTTATAGCTGAAATTGATCTAACGGTATCTAATATAAAAACAGCCAAAAAGTACAACTTTGTACAGCCAAAAATCATCAAACAAAATGAAGAGAACAAAACAAACTTCATAGAGCTAACAGAGCTTCGTCATCCAATCATCGAATCAACCGAACAAAATGGTATCTATGTACCAAATGATATCATTTTGGGTGACTTAAATATGTGTAGTAAAGAACACAAAGAAAATCTCATCATCAAAAATGCTCGACCAGAAAATATCACGGACAATCATATGCACGGTGTATTACTCTATGGGATAAATAGTAGTGGAAAAAGTTCATTGATGAAGTCTATAGGAATCGCTGTAATTATGGCTCAGGCTGGATTTTATGTTCCTGCCCAGTCTATGCGATTTTGTCTTTTTGATGAGGTATTTACAAGAATTTCAGGAAGTGACAATATTGCCAAAGGTTTATCTTCGTTTGCTGTTGAGATGCTTGAACTCAAAAATATATTTAACCGAGCGACAAAAAACTCTCTTATTTTAGGAGATGAGATCAGTCACAGTACAGAAACGATGAGTGGAGTAAGTATCGTAGCATCTGCGATATTAAAGCTTGCAGAACTCAAATCGATTTTTGTATTTGCGACACATCTACATCAGTTACCAGAGATAAAAGAGATAGAAAAACTCAAAAATATCATCTGTTTGCACTTAAGTGTTTTGTACAATGAAGAGGATGATAAACTTATATTTAACAGAAAACTTTCCCACGGAAGTGGAAGTAGTATGTATGGATTGGAGTTTGCAAAATCATTGCATATGGATAAAGAGTTTTTAAAAGTAGCAAATGATATACGAAAAAGACTCACCGATGACTATGATACGATCGAGCGGCTTTCACAAAAGAAAACAAGTAGCTACAACAAAGATCTGTATGTGACTTCGTGTGCGATTTGTGGTGCGAAAGTTGATGATGTTCATCATATAAAAGAGCAACACAAAGCTGACAAAGATGGATTTATAGGACATATTAATCAAAATCACAAGTTCAATCTCATACCACTATGTAAAAAACACCACAAACTCGTACACGAAGGAAAGATAAACATCAATGGCTTTGTAACCACTTCAAAAGGGTTGGAGTTACACTATAGTAGTGTGGAATAATATATGAAAATCTTTTTACTTGAAGATGATCTGCTTGTAAATGAGATCATCGAAGAGCATCTACTTTTAAAAGGGCATGAGGTTGTAAGTAGATTTAATGGCAATGATGCGGAAGAGATATTGTACAGTGAAGTATTTGATCTTTTATTGCTTGATGTGAATGTACCTGATATCGATGGGTTTGAGCTTTTAGGTGCGTTACGGGGAAAAGGGATTCGCACTCCTACGATATATATCACCTCTTTAGTGATGGTAGATGATATAGAAAAAGGGTTTGATTCTGGGTGTGATGATTATTTGAAAAAACCTTTTGAACTCAAAGAGCTCGATCTTCGTATTAATAATATAAAACGGCTTTTTAAAATAGAAAATGATGAAATAGTATCTATCTCAAATAGCATAAAAATAGACAAAAAAAACCTTCTTGTGTATGTAAATAAAAAACAAGTACACATCACAGTAAAAGAGCTAAATGTGCTAGAGTATCTGATGAAAAATAAAGATATCCCTGTAAGTGTAGAAGAGCTTTCAAATAATATTTGGAGCTATGAATATACACCAATGGCTACTACTATTCGTACTTATATAAAAAACTTACGAAAAATGCTAGGTGAAGAGTATATAACAAATATACGAGGAGTTGGTTATCGATTTAACAGCAAGTGAAAAGAGTACATTTTTTAGATTTGTAGGATTGTATTTGGGTTCTTCATTTATTTTGATGGTCTTGGTGACCTTTTTTTATTATCAAAATGAAAAAAGACTATTTACAGATCTAGCAAAATCAAATATGCAAAACTTTTCATCTGAATTATCCTCAAAAATTATATTTTCGCATATGACTGATACAGATTTTGATAGAAAAAATTTGCTTAATAATACAAACTATAAACTCTCTTTTTATAATGAAAAGAAAGAAAAGATCTATGGAAATATAGAAAAAAATCTTGATTTTTCAAAACCAATCATTGAAGAGAAAAAACATCTCATTTTAATCGATAGTTCCACTTTGGGGCATTTGGGTATTTATCATATTGCTGTTGAAGAACATATGTTATTTAAAAAGATAAAAGAATTACAACAAAATATTTTTATCGGTTTTATTTTGATCTATTTAGTGATCGCATCTATTGGTTTTTATTTGGCACAACTTTTTTTAAAACCGATCAAAGAGGAAAGAGATAAGCTCAATAATTTTATCAAAGATACAACACACGAACTTAACACTCCAATCACAGCACTTTTGATGTCTACAGAATCTGATAGATTAAATCCAAAACAGATACAAAGAGTAAAGTTAAGTGCACGAAAGATATCAGAAATCTATAATGACCTTACTTATATAGTTTTGGAAAAACACTCAAGTACAAAAGCTCTAGAGAAGATAGCTTTAGATGAGATCATCAAAGAACAACTCAACTATTTTGAACCTTTTTTTATCAAAAAACAAATCAATATTCTATTGGATTTACAAAATTTCAACTACCCTATTGCTAAAAATGATTTTGTAAGATTATTGAACAATATCATTTCAAATGCTATAAAATATAACAATATGGGTGGAGATATCAAAATATCACTTGACACAAATGGAAAACTTACTCTTTCTGATACAGGTATCGGAATCCAAAAAGAGAAACTAAAAGATATCTTCAATCGTTACTTTAGAGCAACAAAAGAACAAGGTGGTTTTGGAATAGGTCTGAATATAGTTCGTCATGTATCTACACGATATGATATCAAAATCGATGTACAGTCTATATATAAGAAGGGAACTACATTTACCTTTAAGTTTTAGCCAAATTCAAAATGGGAATATTTTATTTATCTATTATCGAATTCTGATACTTGCTGTCTTTAATGCTTCGTCAAATTTACTAAATACATTTTTTTCTTCTACTAAGTCGATTATTTTATGTCTTTTGAGCTCTTTATAAACAGTATCATTAGCTCCTGTTAGCATCACAGTTACTCCTGATAATTGCAAGGACTCAATGGTACTTTCCAAATTATGTAAAGCAGTAGAATCTATAAATGGAACATGTCTTAATCGTATAATCAAAATCTCTTTCTCAAACCCAATCAATGATAAGGTTTCTGCATATTGTTTTGCAGATGCAAAAAAGAGTGGTCCAGCTATCTCATAAATAGCGATTTTATTTGAAATATTAGAATAAGTATTGACTGCATCATTTTCTTCATCTTCTTCTGAATCTATGATATTGGTGTTGATATCTGACATTCTTTTCATAAATAATAGTGAAGACAAAATAATACCAACTTGAATAGCAACTGTTAAATCTACTAAAACCGTTAAGAAAAAAGTAGATAAAAGAACAATAGAATCAAAAGGAGAACCTTTTAATACAGCGATAAATGAACGCCATTCACTCATGTTATATGCAACAACCAATAAAATACCTGCTAAAACAGACATAGGGATCAATTTTGCATAGTCCATAAAAAACATCATTATTAAAAATAATACTATGGCGTGAGTCATACCAGCAATCGGTGTTCTTCCCCCATTTTTTACATTTGTAGCCGTTCTAGCTATTGCTCCAGTTGCTGGAATCCCTCCAAAAAATGGTGTCACTATATTTGCTATTCCTTGGGCTACAAGCTCTGTATTTGAACGATGTGTTGTACCTATCATCCCATCTGCAACGACAGCTGAAAGAAGTGATTCTATACTTCCTAAAAGTGCTATCACTAGTGCTGGAGCTAAATAGTGCGAAAGATTCGCTATATCAAAAGAGGGTATTTCAAAAGTGATCTCATTTGAAATTGTTCCAAAAAAAGATTCAATAGTAGTCACAGGTAAATCAAAAAATTGTACACTAAGAGTCATAAGAATAATTGCTATAAAAGATCCAGGTACTTTTGTAGTGATATATTTAGAATAAATTCCTATAAATATTGTAAGAAGTGTTATCCCTAAAGCATATGGGTTTATAGTGTGAATATACTCATAATAAACACTCCATTTGTCTACAAACTCTGATGGAACATTTTGTATCTCTAATCCTAAAGCATCTTTAACTTGTGTAGATAAAATAACAAGTGCAATACCACTTGTAAATCCTACGATGAGAGGATGTGGAAAAAATTTTAATAATGAACCTAGTCGTAACATTCCAAAAATAACAAGAATTATTCCAGATAAAATGGTTGCGATGATAAGTCCATCGATACCATATTGTTGTACTATTCCAAATACAATAATGATAAATGCACCCGTTGGTCCACCTATTTGAACACGACTTCCCCCTAAAAAAGATATGATAAATCCGGCTATTATAGCTGTAATCATCCCTTTTTCAGGAGAAACTCCACTCGCAACGGCAAAAGCAATAGCAAGAGGAAGTGCTACAATTCCTACTATTATACCTGCCATAATATCTGCACTAATTTGTTCTTTTATAGAACCACTTTTTATTAAACTAAATAATTTAGGTTTAAATATACTTACCATTTTGGGCCTTTCTTCGTAATTATAAAACTGTTTGCTCATAATGTCAAGTCTTTTGCATGTCACCTCCACACTAAATCCACACAACCTAAGATAAACTTCTTCAAATAAAAGAGGAGTTTATATGAAAAATTTAGTAAAAGTTGTATTGTCATTATTTATAATGACTGCTGCATTATTTGCGCAAGCCTTAGAACATAGTGGAGAAAAAGATGGTTATGTTGTAAAGTTTACAAGTGAAAAACCTTTGGTTGTTGGTAATAATGAAGTTTTTGTTACATTGATGCAAGATAATGAAATCGTACAAAATGCACAAGTAAAAATAAAAGTATTTATGCCAGAGATGCCAGGGATGCCATACATGGACTATCAAGCAAAAACAAAATTTGTAGATGATAGATTTGTAGCGCAAGTAAATTTTTCGATGAGTGGAACTTGGCAATATCACATTAAATTTAGAACTGACGACGGTAAAGTTCATACACTTAGAGGTAGTGTAAATCTCTAATGCTTAAAAAAATCACTCTATTAGTATATTTGTTTATCTCATCAGGCTTTGCAGTAAGTCTAGATGAGATGGTAGAAAGAGTTCTTGTGAACAATGCTGATTTAAAAAGTTTAGAACATTCTATTGAAGTATCAAATAGTCAAATCGATCTTTCTTCAAACTGGAAAAATCCAACGCTAAGCCTTGGAGCAAATGATATACAGTTTGATGATCCTTCAAAAAGAGATATTGAGGCAATGCAGGCACAATATATTGGATTCTCACAAGTTATCCCTATGGGTGAAAAGCTTGAGTTACAAAAAGAGATATCTATAAAAGAAAAACAAATTGCTTTGTATATGCTTGAAGATAAAAAGTTACAGCTTAAATCACTTGTATATGAGTATGGATATAGTGTCGTTATATTAGAAAAGAAGTATGAATTATTAAATAAATATTTACAAAATATTAAAAGCCTCGAAGAGTTGTCTAGTTCATTATATGAAAATGGTAAGATAAATCAAACAGATATTATTGATCTAAAAATATCATACTCTCAAACGCAATTAAAACAACAAAAACTTAAAAATTTGATTAATAATTTGTATTTGAAATTAGAAGAGCTAAGCTTTACAAAAATTGATTCTATTGATCTTTCTTTGGATATAAAACCTTTAAAATTTACTACTACATTTGATACACATCCTAAACTACTGGTTTTGCAAGAGAAAAGTTTACAATATAACGATATCTCACGATTAGAATTAGAAAAACGAACTTCTGATATAAAACTCAATGTTACTTATTTTAATCGTGATTCTAAGTATGAAGATTATGCAAATATTTCTGTAAATATTCCGTTGGCTATATATGGAACTGAAAAAACGAGTGCCATGAAAGCAAAACAACAAGCAAGTCAAATGAATAGTAATCTTGTAAATCTAAACAATACATTTAGATCATCTATTTTAATTTTGCAAAATGATTTAGATAATGCTTTATTGTCATATAAAATCATAAAAGAAACAATTCTTCCATTAAAAGAAAAGGTACAAAAAAACATAGAGTCTTATAATAAATTTTCATTAACTTCACCACAATCTACTATTCAAAATTTAAATGATGTGATAAGTTATGAACAAATGCTTTTAGATGAGATGCAACACTATTTTACTTCGTATTCTAAATCGCTGTATTTTACACAAGGAAAAATGAAATGAAAAATATAAAAAATGTTTTAATAGTGTTGAGCCTTTTTGTTGTGTCATATACAAATCTACAAGCAGAGATCCTCGAAGTAAATCAGCTATTTAATAAAAAAACTACAAATGTAAAACAAATAAATACAGGAATTATAAAAAGCTATTACGGAAATATAAAAATAAATGAAGAAAATACACTAGATATAGTGACAAGATATGATGGATTTATCACAAAACTAAATGCAAATAAAACATATATGAGTGTAAAAAAAGGGGAAACACTTTTTTCTGTTTATTCTGATAGTGTATTAAGTATTCAAGAAGAGTTAAAAG
>JBASAI010000392.1:0-2334 GCA_049650525.1 Arcobacteraceae bacterium | reverse complement strand
GTCGTACACCAGTCCATTGTGGACATCCCACAGCTCCAATTGTCCATTGGTTTCCTTTTGCTGGTGGGTTAAACTCACTTCTACCGTTACCACCACATTCGATTTGTAGTGCATAAGTATATTGTTTATATTTTTTCTTCAAATCACCAATTGATAATTTCATATACTCTTTTTCCGCAGTACCTTTATCCGCTTTAATTTCAAATGTCCAAGAGTCAATATTTTTTGTTGTTAGTTTTTCTTCTGGTGGAAGACCATTATTTCTAATAAACAAATGCTTTGAAGGAGTAAATTCATCATCGAGAAGATGAGCTGGTGTTTCTGCATTAATTGGTCTATCATTTAGATATACTAAACCATCTTTCCCTTTTATCTTAAAAGGCATATCGCTATTTGCTAAAGCAGCAGGAATTAACCCACCTGGCATGTTTTGAGCAAAAGGAATATTCGATCCAACGACTGTTGCCATCGCCATTAGCGCAGTCTTTTTTAAGAAACCCCTTCTAGTGTTCGGATCAACTTCTCTATCAAATATTTCCAAATCAGCTTTTGCAGCATCTTTGAAATACGCTTCGTGTATACCTATTTCCTGTATCTTTTTTTTATTTTTTGACATTACATATCCTTTGAGAAATAAATTATTATGAGTAATAATGACACAGGTAAGATTAAATAGAAATAAATTTTTAAACTAGTAGATTACACTGTAAATTATCTCTTAAAGAGACTCAATTTACTTCTATGCCTATTGGTATTTTATTAAATGATCCAATTGGCATAGATTTTAGAAGAGTTTTAATGTTACTTTTTGTTACATTTTCCAAGAATCAAGTTCTTTTTATTTTTAGATACAGTAGCTTCACCGATACCTTTTACAGCTGTTAGCTCATCGATAGACTTAAAACATTTAATCGTTTTTCTATATTTCACGATTGTTTGAGCTTTTTTCTCACCTATTCCATTAAGAGTTGTAAACTCTTTGGCTGTTGCGTTGTTGATATCTACTGCTGCAAATACAAATGTGATACTTAAAAGTAGCATTGTTAAAAATTTCATATTTTATCCTTTGTTTGAAATGTAATTCATTGTAACAAAATATTTATTATAATTATTTTAATCCGTCTATTTTCTACACATGATAATCATTTTTATAATCTACATACAAACCAGCATGCTTTTTCAAAACTTTAACTTCTTTTTTACTCAAAGTCTTTACTATTTTTGCAGGACTTCCCATAATCAAACTTCGAGCAGGAAAGACTTTATTTGCAGTTACTAAAGAGTTTGCTCCTACGATACTGCCCTCACCTATTACAGCACCATCTAAAATAGTAGCACTCATTCCGATGAGGCATTTATCTTTAATCGTACAGCCATGAAGCATCACTTTGTGACCCACAGTTACATCATTTCCAATGATAGTTGCATTTCCTTTCATATTTGCTTCTGGCTCACGATGAGTCACATGGATCATCGAAAGATCTTGAATATTTGTTCTTTTTCCAATGCGAATTTTGTTTACATCACCTCTTACTACACAGCCAAACCAAATCGAGCTATCTTTTCCTAATTTTACATTACCTATTACATCAGCACTAGAAGCTATCCATGCAGATCTTTTTACTTTTGGTGTCCATTTTTTAAATTTGTGTATCATAATACTTTCCTTATATCTAATATATTAAATATTTTACTGTAATTAGTGTAAATTTAAAATACAGTATAACCTTTTTTATCAACTACAGCCAATTTTAAAGTTATCTGAATAAAATAATTAAAATGTAACCATTATCACAAATCAAATAAGGACTCTATATGCTCACAATTATTGTAGCAACACTTTTCATCTCATTGGTCATAAATATCATTTTAAAAAAAATTCATTTACCTACAATTATTGGATATATTATCACAGGAACGATCATTGCATACACATTTGAATTACATAGTGCTGTAAACAATCATGACTTACAAGAAGTTGCAGAGTTTGGTGTCGTTTTTCTTATGTTTACGATTGGGCTTGAATTTTCTATTGAACACCTTAAAAAAATGCGAAATGAAGTCTTCATAACAGGAATGTTACAAATCGTTATTACAGCAGGAATCGTCTACTTAATGGCATATTATATATTTAATATTCCACAACAAGTTTCTTTTATCCTTTCTCTTGCAATTGCACTTTCCTCAACAGCCATTGTTTTAAAAACATTTAATGAAACAGGTGAAATCAACAAAAGATATGGTCAACGAAGTTTAGGTATTTTGATTATGCAAGATATTGCAGTTATCCCGATTTTACTTATTATTGGTTTTTTAAGTAGCTCTGATCATGAT
>JBASAI010000391.1:0-15034 GCA_049650525.1 Arcobacteraceae bacterium | reverse complement strand
CATGATCTTGTATTTGCATTTTTATATTTTTTAAATAATCTAAATTATATACAATTTTTTGTAAATTTGCTAATGGAACATTTTTTACTTCATCAAGTATTGAAGTTTTGTATCTAGAAAAAATTGTATTAATAATATTACGACTTGTTAATTGATCAATTTTATTCAATCTACTTTGACACAAAGTTTTAATCGATTTCATAGCTTTTGTTGTCTTTACCATATCATACCAAGTACATCGTGGAATTACTTGTTCACCTGTTTGAATAGAGACTATGTCTCCACTTCTTAGTTGTGTTAGTAATGGTTTTTTAACTTTATTTATATTTGAATAAACAGCTTTATTTCCAACATCTGTATGTATATTATATGCAAAATCATACGCAGTAGCTCCTCGTGGAAGTGTAAATATTTCCCCTTTAGGAGAATACACAACGATATCTTCACTATATAAATCTTGCTTTGCATCACTATAAAACTCTTCAACATTTTCTTCATTTGTAGCTAAAGATTCTAGCCAGTCAAGATTTGGTCCTTTTGAAGTATTTCCACCATTTTTATATTTCCAATGTGCTGCAACACCATACTCTGCAATATCATGCATATCAAATGTTCTAATTTGCACTTCATATATTTTAGAATTTGAAAAAATTGTAGTATGTACCGTTTCATATCCATTTTCTTTTGGAACAGAGATATAATCTTTAAATCGAGCAACGAGTGGTTTATAATTTATATGAACAATTCCCAAAATATTATAACAATCAAGAGGTTCTTTTACCAAAATTCGCACCGCATAAAGATCAAGTACCTCATCAATACTTACCCCTTTTCGTTGCATTTTTAAATATATGGAATAATAATGTTTTACACGACTAGAAATTTTAAAATCACTTTCTAAGTATCCGTTTTTTTCTAAAAGTATTTTTGTAGATGCTAAAAATTCATTGAGCGTTAATTGTGTTTTTTGTTGATATTCTTTGATATGTGTATCTATTTTCATATACTCTTCTGGAAAAAGAAAAGAAAAAGCCAAATCTTCAAGAACATTTTTAATTGTAGAGATACCAAGTCTATGCGCAATAGGAGCATACACCACAAGTGTTTCTTCAGATATTTTTCTTTGTTTCACTAAAGGAAGCGCTTCAAGTGTCAGCATATTATGTAATCTATCACATAATTTCACTACCATAATACGAACATCTTTGATAGAGGCTATAAGCATTTTTCTAAAAGTAAGTGCCGAAGATAAAAGTTTTTTTGCATCTCCTGATCTTGGAATCTCATTCTCTCGTATCTCAACAATTTTTGTTAATCCATCAACAATACAAGCAACATCTACACCAAACTCAATTTCAACTTGCTCAATTGTGATTATTGTATCTTCTACGACATCATGTAATAATGCAGCAATCACCATATGTTCATCATCACTATAATGTGCTGTTATAACAGCCACTAAAATAGGATGGACAACATAGGGTTCACCACTTTTACGAAATTGTTCTTTGTGAGAATCTATAGAATAAGATAATGCCTTTTCAACATCACTTGTAAAATCAAAAGTTGATTTTAATAAATCTATCGCACCATCAACGGTATTGATAGACTTAATATTTTTTAAGAATTTATTCAACACCATCAATCACTAATATACCAGAAGCTATCTCTTTAATCGCAATATCCGTGTATTTCATGTTTTTAGTTTGATCATTATCCAATAATGGTTTTGCACCTTTACTTAACTCATCCGCTCTTTGACCAACTGCTACACTCAAAATATATCTATCGTTATTTACTTTTTCTAATGCCTGTGCTAATATTTCTTCTAATCTCATTTTAATTCTCCTGTTTTACTTTACTACTGAACACTGACTGTAATCGTCATTGATGATGCTTAATAAATTACCTTTTGTATTCATGTTTGCTACTATTATTGGAAGTTGATTATCTTTTGCTAATGCAATTGCTGTATCATCCATTACTTTAATATGATCTTTTAGTGCTTCATCATAACTAATGAGATCTAATTTCACTGCGTCATCATATTTTTCTGGATCTTTATCATACACACCATCAACTTTTGTTGCTTTTATTAACATACATGCTTCAATTTCACTTGCTCGTAAAGTTGCAGCTGTATCTGTTGTAAAAAAAGGATTTCCTGTTCCTGCACTAAAAATAACTACTCTTCCTTTTTCAAGATGTCGTTTTGCTCGTCTCACGATATAAGGTTCTGCAATTTGTTCCATTTTGATCGCTGTTTGTAATCTTGCACTTACACCAATATGCTCTAATGCTTCTTGCATTGCGATACCATTTACAACAGTTGCAAGCATTCCCATATAGTCACCACTTGTTCTTTTAATAACTCCATCAGCAGCAGCTGTAACACCTCTTACGATATTACCTCCGCCTATTACGATACCAACTTCAACATTATTATCTACTAATTCTTTTATCTCGTGAGCAATATAGTGTAAAATTTTAGTATCGATTCCATACCCATTTTCACCAGCTAATGCTTCACCAGAAAATTTAACAAGAACTCTTTTATTCATGGCAACTCCTTTATAGAACTATTTATTTAGGCGATTGTATCCAATTTTTCATTATTATTTGTTTAATTAAAATAAAGCACCACTTAAAAATTCTCGAATTTTTCTTTTCCAACTTACACTTAACTCACACTGCACTGTTATACTTCCATACATTTAAAAAAAGGAAAAGAAATGAACATTAAAAAAAACATAGTAATCTTAACGATTCTTGGAGCAACAAGCTTATTTGCAGCAGACCTAAAAGGTATAGCAACATTGGTTGACAAAATCAATAATACCAAAGCACTTGAAGTAAAACAAGAACTTATGATCAACCTTAATAAAGAAGTTGAATCATTAAACAAAATTGATGTAATTGAAGCACAAGACTTCATTGATAAAAATCTAAAAAAATAACTTTAGAAAATAACTTTTTAATTCAAAATTCAACCCTGAACAAATCATTTTGTTGTAAAATAATTTAAACCCGACTAAATTATTTTACAACTGTTACAAATTCTTCTGAAAAAAAAGTTCAACAGTTGTACCTTCATTTAGAACACTTGTAACATCTATAGAAATCTCTAAAATATCACATAATTTTTTCACTATACTCAACCCAATACCTAAACCTGTTTCATTTTCCTTATAATATCTCTGAAAAATCTTTTTAGTGTCTTGTATTCCGATACCCGTATCTTTAATAACAATTCTATTTTCTACTATATCTATAAATACCGTACCATTTTTTTTATTGTATTTACAAGCATTAGTAAGCAAATTATCTAAAATACGCTCTAAAGCAATTTGATTACTTTGTATTACACTTTCATTTATATTTGTCACAAACACGATATGGGGATAAATTTTTCGTAACACTTCTAATCTCTCATCTATAAGTTGATTGATAAAAATAGTTTCATTGTTTATAATACTTGAAGGAGTCATTAACTCTAAATTTTTATATAAAGAAGCTATTGCTTTTGCACATAGTTCTATTCTTTCTATTTCTTCAAAATTTCCACGCTTTCTAAGGAGTTTAGTATTTAATAATATTGCTGTTGCAGGGGTATTTAAATCATGTATCAAATCTTTTAAAAAATCTTCTAAAAGATTCATCGCTTCTCTCATTGGTTTCAAGGCATAAAAAGCGAAGCCTATAGAGATAAAGAGTATTAAAAAGAAGATGATTACCGCAACTTCAAATATTTTTTTGACAAACTTACCATGAAGTTCGTCATATTTTGTTTTGTCATAAATCACTTTTAATAAATAAGGTCCTTTTGAAGGGACTTCAAAATATGCACTTAATCCACCCTCAAAATCATAAATTGTAAATATCTCTTTTGTTTTATCATCTTCAACAATATCAAGTGAAAAAGTATCTCCCTTAAAATCATAAGCATAATCTTTCATTTGGTACAAAATATTTTTCTTAACTTCTTGAATTTGTTCGTTATGATACATATATAAAACAACACTCGAAAGTATCAAAAGAGGAATAAAAAATAAAATTAAAGTGGTGAAAAAAGATTTTTTTTCATAGTTTTTCAAGTTTATACCCTACCCCTTTTGTGTTTGAAATATTAAGGTGTAAGATCTTTTTGAGTTTACTAATCACCGTTCTTAGACCTGTATCACTAGGTTTATTCATACACTCAAAAAATGTTGCTTTATTTACAGTAATATCAATACTTTTAATAAGTAATGCAAATATCTCTTTTTCCACCATACCCAATGACACTTCTTTATCTGATTGAAGCACTCGATTTTCATAGAGATCAAAGACAATATCATTGTATTTGATCACAGGATTTTTTCTTTTTAAAATTGCTTTTATTCTCGCTAAAAGTTCATCTAAATCAAAAGGTTTTTTAATATAATCATCACATCCACAATCAAATCCATCGATAATAGAATTTGTATCTCGTAATGATGTGATAAAAAAAGTAGGTGTTGTATCATCTGCATTTCGTAAAAGTTTAAGCGTTTTCATTCCGTTGAGTAACGGAACATTGATATCAAACAAATACAAATCAAACTTTTCATCATATGTTGCATCGATTACCTCTTCACCATTTTCAACTAAAGTAACCGTGTAATTTTCAGCTTCTAAAATTTGGATCATGGTTTGTGCTAGAATAGTATCATCTTCTAAAAGTAAAATATTCATCTTATTATTTCTTATTGTTAAAAAGTTTTGTAGGTATCTTTTTTTTTGCATCAATTATCGCATCTGATTCTTCTCGTGCTTTTTTATTTATCTCTGCTAATTCAGATTTTAATTTTTCGATTAAAACTATTTTTTCATCTTTTGTACTTGCTTGATGTGCCTTTTCTAAAAGATTGTCAACCAGTGTGTCGTTTGCATATATACTTGAAATAGCAAGTGATATGAAAATAATATATTTATAAAGAAACTGCATCATCAAGGACTTTAATGGTGTTTTTCACCTTTGTTAAGGGGGAAATCGATAGATCTTGTAAATCACATTTTTCTTTTTGAGCTAATTGATACTGTGTCGTATACGAATTTTCCGCATCATTAATATTTTTTGCAAAGAGACTTTGAGATTTATTTTTGATTAAAAAAAGCTGTGCTTTAGCACCGACAATATCGCTATGTTCAAAATAACCTTTTTCAAACTCCGTCATTACATAAGAAAGTGCATATCTCATCATCTCACGATGCTCATCACACTTTTTTTGTCTTTGCTGTTTTTCTTTTTGAAGTTGATCATTTTTTATTTTAGATTCTGGTACGATACTATTTTCATTTGTACTCAAACACCCACTCAAAAATATGCTCCATAAAATGAGATAAATAAGTTTTGTACTCATAATTATTTACTTCGTTGTCCTATAATTCTTTTTCCTCTTTGTTTAGCAACTGCTTTTTTGTCTTTACTTTTCTTTTTATTTCCAAAAGCTCCGCCAGTTTTTTTTCTTTTGATATCATCTTTTGTTTCCACGATCGTTTTTGTAGCGATCATCTTTATTCTAGTTCCTACTTCAAAACCTTCAAGATCAAGCTTCGGAATCTTTAAACTTAGATATTTTTCAACTTCTCGAATAGACGCTATATCATACTCATCAAGTAAAGAAATAGCAATTCCATTTTTTCCAGCTCGTGCCGTTCTACCAATTCTATGTACATAATCTATAGGCATAAAAGGTAAGTCAAAATTGATCACATAAAAAAGATCAACAATATCAAGTCCACGAGCTGCAACATCTGTAGCTACAAGTACACGAATCTCATTTTCTTTAAATTGCGTGATCGCTTTTGTTCGTGCTCCGTGAGTTTTATCACCATGAATCGATGCCGCTTTAAGTCCATCTAATTTTAAGTTTTTTACTATCTCTTCCGCACTCGCTTTTGTTTTACAAAAAACCAAAACTTGTTTCATATTTTTTGTACCGATTAAAAACGAAAGCATCTCAAGTTTTTTTGAAAGTGTCACGGGGTATGCAATTTGCTCTATTTTATCATTTACTCTATCATTTGATTTGATCTCTATTACTTTTGGGTTGACCATAATTTCACCGGAAAGTTTTTTGATATTTGGTCCAAGTGTTGCTGAACATAAAATAGTTTGCTTCAGGTGAGTGAGTTTTTCTAAAATATCTTGGATATCAGCTACAAATCCCATATCAAGCATACTATCCGCTTCATCCAAAATCAACGCATCAACTTTCGTCAGATTTATTTTTTCTTGTTTAATAAGGTCCATAAGCCGACCAGTAGTTGCGATCACAATATGTACTCGTGCATCAAGTCTTTTAATTTGTGGTTTAATATTTGCTCCACCATAGATACTACAAATTTTTATATCAAGATATTTTGCATATGCTTCTATACTTTTTTCTAATTGGAGTACTAGCTCTCTTGTAGGTGCGATAATCAGTTTTGTTAGAACAACATTCTCATCTGTTTGTTCTTTTCTTTGATTTTCGATATCTTGTAGCATCGGTAAAACAAACGCAGCAGTTTTACCTGTACCTGTTTTAGCGATTGCCAGAAGATCTCTTTTTCGTAAAAGATGCACTATCGCTTCTTCTTGTATTTTTGTGGGGTTTTTATACCCTCTATCTTCACAGGCTTTCGCTATTTCTGGACACAATCCTAATTGTCTAAATGTCATTAATTTCTCTTTTTATTGGATTTATTATATATAAATTATAGCTAAATTATACTTTACTCAATGAATTCATATACTATTTACTATTATTTCTATATAATATGTTTATAAAACATAAGGTGGTAAGTATGATAAAAGATAAAAATATAATAATATTCGATACAACTTTAAGAGATGGTGAACAATCACCTGGTGCATCTATGAATACATCAGAAAAGATTCAAATAGCACAACAATTAGAAAGATTAAATGTTGATGTGATTGAAGCTGGATTTGCAGCTGCTAGTCCTGGAGACTTTGATGCTATTTCTCAAATCGCTCAAACGATTAAAAATAGCTCGATCTGTTCATTAGCTCGTGCAATTGATGGAGATATCAAAGCAGCAGGTGAAGCTGTAGCATATTCAAATACAAACAGAATCCATACTTTCATAGCAACTAGCCCAATTCACATGAAATATAAACTCAAAATGTCTACAGATGAAGTGATCAAAAGAGCGATTCACGCTGTAGAATATGCAAAAACATTTGTTGATGATGTTGAATTTTCACTAGAAGATGCTGGACGAAGCGAGTTACCATTTATGAAAGAGATCACACAAGCTGTTATTGAAGCTGGTGCTAAAACTATCAATTTACCTGATACAGTTGGATATAGATTGCCAGCTGAGATTAAATATATGGTAGAAGAGATGGTATCATTTATTGATTCTATCAAATCAGATGCAATAGTTTCACTACACAATCACAATGATTTAGGTCTTGCAGTTGCCAATACTTTAGCTGGTATTGAAGCGGGAGCTAGACAAGTTGAGTGTACGATAAATGGTCTAGGTGAAAGAGCTGGAAATGCTGCGATGGAAGAGATCGTGATGACTTTAAAAACACGACAAGATCTATTTCCAGGAATTACAACAAATATCAATACACGAGAAATCTATCAAGCTTCTAGAATGGTAGCAAATATCACAGGGATTGAACCTCAACCAAATAAAGCAATCGTAGGAAAAAATGCATTTGCTCATGAAAGTGGAATCCATCAAGATGGTGTGTTAAAACATCAAGAAACTTATGAGATCATGAAACCAGAAGATATAGGAATCGAAAAAAACAACTCTATTGTATTAGGAAAACACTCTGGAAGAGCTGCCTTTAAAGATACACTATCTCATTTAGGATTTGATGATTTAGATGATGCAGCATTAATGTCTGCATTTGAAAAATTTAAAGTTATCTGTGATAAGAAAAAAGAGATCACAGATGATGATATCCGTATGATTGTTACGGATGAAAAGATAAATAGCAATAAAATATTTGAAATAGCATCAGTACAAATATCAGACTGTTCAAATGGAGTGCCTAGTGCTGTAGTTACCATCAAACATGAAGGGAAAGAGATACAGGATGCCGCGATTGGAGATGGTGCAATTGATGCTATTTTTAAAACAATCGATAGAATCACTGGCTTCAACGGAACACTGATCGACTATAAAGTAAACTCTGTAACAGAAGGGAAAGATGCCCTAGCAAAAGTAAACTGTCAAGTAATCTTTAATGATAATAAACAAGCTGTATTAGGACATGGATTGAGTTTGGATACGATGATAGCAAGTGCAAATGCATATGTGGGAGCTTTAAATAGCTATTTAAGTATGCAAAATATGTTAGAAAAAAAATAGCCACAATCCTTCAAACATATTACATAAAGGTTTGATTAACTTTTAGATATAATCTTTTTTATTTAAAATAAAAGGGATTATATGACACAATTCTACTTCTTTTTACGACTACTAAAAGAATCTTTTAGGGATCTCACACCTATAGTATTCGTAATATTATTTTTCCAATTAGCAATTTTACAAACCATTCCAAATGACTGGCTTACCACAACTATTGGTATGATTATTGTGGGTATTGGTCTTGCCATATTTTTACAAGGTCTAGAGATAGGAATTTTTCCAATAGGAGAAGGACTTGCGCAAGATTTTGCAAAAAGTGGTTCGACTATGTGGATTCTCATTTTTGCTTTTATGATTGGTTTTGGAACTACAATTGCAGAACCAGCATTAGCTGTAATTGCAGATAAAGCTGCAAGTATTAGTAGTGGAAGAATTGATGCTAGTACACTTCGTTATGTTGTAGCTGGCTCTGTAGGTTTTGCTATTTTATTGGGTGTATTTAGAATCATAAAAGGTCACCCTATTCACTACTATATCATTACTGGTTACATCACTGTTGTTTCTGTAACTTTTTTTGCTCCTCCTGAAATTATTGGTTTGGCTTACGACTTAGGTGGAGTTACCACTTCTACTGTTACAGTACCTCTTGTAGCGGCTTTAGGCATAGGTCTTGCATCTACTATTAAAGGTAGAAATCCTATGATAGATGGATTTGGTCTTATTGCATTTGCTTCACTTACTCCGATGATATTTGTACAAATTTATGGGGTCTATGTATATACTTTTGTTGATGCTACAGAAGTGACAAAAATTGTTGTTGAAGCAACAGTTTCTGAAACGACAACTATCACTCTGCAATCTATAACACTAGGTATTCTTGCTGTTATAAAAGATGTTATTCCTATTCTTGTAGTGATTTTATTTTTTCAATACATTATTCTTAAAAAGAGAATTGAAAACTTAAAAATTGTAATTATTGGATTTATTCTAGTAATTTTAGGATTATATGCATTTATACTTGGTTTAGAGATGGGTCTATTTGCTTTAGGTGAATCCATGGCATACCAACTAACTCAAATGAATAATGTTTGGATTATATTTGCTTTTGCTTTTGCCATTGGTTTTTCAACTACTATGGCAGAGCCTGCATTAATGGCAATTGCAAAAAAATCTAAAGAGATTAGTGATGGGAAGATCAATGACATGACATTGCGTCTTTTTGTTGCTTTTGGTGTTGCTTTTGGTATTGCTTTAGGTGCCTTTAGAATTGTTGATGGTGGACAAATTCATTACTATATTATAGTAGGTTATGCCATAGTTATAACACTTACTTTTATAGCACCTAAACATATTATTCCTATTGCCTATGATTCAGGAGGAGTAACAACCTCAACTGTCACTGTTCCTCTTGTTGCAGCATTAGGTATAGGTCTTGCTACAAATATTCCTAATCGTGATCCACTACTTGATGGATTTGGATTAATCGCTTTTGCGTCATTATTTCCAATGATTACCGTTATGCTCTATGGAATCATAGTTGATAAGTTCAAAATTAAAGGGAATAAAGAGATTGTAAAAGAAGAAAATAAAGAACGAATCAATAAAATTCATGGGTCGCTAGAAAGTGCTGAGGATATGACTCTATCAACAATAAATCTTGATGGAACAGATTTAAGACACTCATTAAGTTTAGACTTTTCTGCTGTTGTTATAATTGTACCTCTTGATAAAGAAGATGATGCTTTACATGCTGCAAAAGAAGCAGGCGCTAGTGGAGTTACTATCTTAAATGCTTCAGGAATGGGTCTTTCTGAACTCGATAATATCTTTAGACATTCTCCTGAAGAAACCAATGTTTTATTATTGTTTATTGTACCAACAGTAATTGTAGATAAAATTATACGAGAAGTTATACGAAAACTTCATATTACGACAAGTGGGGATGGTATTGTATTTACTGTGCCAATTAGTCATATGAAAGGGATCAGCTTACGACAAGAAGATCTTTTTGAACATGAAGTTGAAGAGCTCAAAAAAGCAAAGAAGAGAAAGAGATAATCTTTTCTTCTTTTTCCAAAACGATTATAAAATAATAGCTTTCCCTTTTTTTAATACTACAGTATCTTCAATTCTCACGCCAAACTGCTCTGGTAAATAGATACCTGGTTCAACTGTAAATACCATATTATCTTCCAAGATCACATCACTTCTACTATTTATATTTGGATATTCATGAATATCAAGCCCCACACCGTGACCAGTACTGTGTATAAAATATTTTCCATATCCAGCTTTTTCGATAACATCTCGTGCAAACTTATCTATTTGACTGGCTTTCATTCCACTTCGTGCTTTTTCGATCGCTGTAAGCTGTGCTTTTAAAACAATATCATAGATTTTTTGCTCTAATTTTTTAGAAAAAGTTTGTTCTCTTTTAAAATGAGTACTTTTAGAAAGAGAGGTACAACAAGTTCTATCGCTACAATATCTCTCATATTTCACTCCAGCATCAACGAGTAAAAAATCATTTTTTTTCATCATTTTTGAAGTAGGCAAAGCATGTGGTTTTGCACTATTTTCATTGATAGCAACAATTGGATCAAAACTCAGTTCAAGTTCCCCATGATTGCTCATACATTCAACTGCTTTAAAAAAGAGAAATTTTTCAGTTTTATCTATCCCATCACTTTGTAAATAGTTTGAAAATCTCTTAAATCCTTTTCGCCCTAGTTTCATCGCCATAGAGATTTTTTTTATCTCTTCATCTGTTTTAATAATTCTTTTAAGTTTTGAAAAGTTTGGTTTTTGAATAAAACGAATATCAAGTTGATCTTGAAGTTTTTCATAAGTAAATACACTAAAATCATTGGGATCAAATGATATTTTTTTGATTTTACTTTTTTTTGTGATATTTTTAGCTTCTTTGATAAGATCACTAGAGATAATCACCTCACAGTTTTGTGCCATAAGTTTTGCTTCTATCTCATACCGAGCATCAGTGATGAAATAATTATCACCACCAATACTTAGAAATATTACATTATCACAACTATATCCACACTCAAAATAGACTGCATTTTCATCTTGAAGTATATAGTTCTTCATAAAATTATTGTGCTTCTTTTTGAGTTACTTGTTGTGCTTCAGTAGCTACTTTCATCTCATTTAAAATTTGCATCAATGCAATCAATCCCATATGATATCCAAATGGTCCAAATCCAGTAATCACACCTAAACTAGATCGTGCAGTTATAGATTTTTGTCTAAACTCTTCTCTTTTATAAATATTTGAAATATGCACTTCAACTACTGGTAATGATACAGCAGAAATTGCATCTGCAATTGCAATACTCGTGTGACTATATGCTGCTGGGTTGATGATGATTCCATCAACTGTACCTAAACACTCTTGGATTTTATCAACAATTTCACCTTCAAGATTTGATTGAAAAAATTCTAACTCTACACCATTTTGTTGTGCACTTCCTTTCATCTGATCATGAATTTGATCGAGTGTCATCGGTCCATAGATATTTTGTTCTCTAACACCTAACATATTTAAGTTTGGTCCTTGAATTACTGCTATTTTCATTAGTTTCCTTTAAATTATAATATTTTGGTATAATATCAAAAAGAATATAAGAGGATAATAATTCATGAAATTTATGTATGCTGATTGGTTACTGACATGTGATGAGGAGTTTGGAATTATTGAAAATGGTGCCATTGCTTTTGATGAAAAGATTGTAGATGTGGGAACCATTGATGAATTTCAAGTAAAATATCCAAACGATACTATAGAATATCTAGGATCAAACTCTATACTTATGCCAGGACTTATAAACACACATATTCACCTCGAATTTTCAGCAAATAAAACAACTTTACAATATGGAAATTTTGTACAATGGCTTTTTTCTGTGATGGAAAATAGAGAAGAACTGATCGAAAAGGCAACCAAAGAACTCATCGATAATGAATTAGCAAAAATGATTACTAAAGGAACTACCACAATAGGAGCGATTAGCTCGTATGGATTTGATATGGAATCTTGCGTACAAACACCTATAAATGTAGTCTATTTTACTGAGATTTTAGGAAGTAAACCAGAGATGATAGATACACTCTTTACTGATTTCAAAGCCAAGCTCAAAACTGCCTTAGAAAATAGCTCAAATAGTTTTATACCTGCAGTTGCGATTCACTCGCCCTATTCCACACATCCTTTTCTTATACGAGAAGCACTCCAAATAGCACACGAAAAAAAGATGGCTGTAACAGCACACTTTCAAGAAAGTAAAGCAGAAAATGATTGGATGAGTCATTCAAATGGTGAATTTGAATCATTTTTTAAAGATATTCTAGATCAAACACAGCCTCTTACCAAAGCAAATGAATTTTTAGACCAATTTAAAAATATTGAAAATTTAAGTTTTACCCATTGTGTAGAAGCTAATAAAAATGAATTAGGACAAATAAAAGATTTGGGTGCTACAATTATCCATTGTCCAAACTCAAATCGTTTATTGAACAATAGTATCTTAAATATGAGCTATTTAGAAGATATTCCATTAGCCATGGGAACAGATGGATTAAGCTCAAACAATACATTAAATATGTTTGAAGAGATAAAAAATGCATTTTTTATGCATACAAATTTAGACCCAAATGAATTAGCCCAAAAACTTTTAACCGCTTCAACAAGTGGTGGAGCGAATGCATTGGGTCTTAAAAAAGGAATTTTGGCAAAAGAGTATGATGCAGATATCATCTCTTTTACACTTCCTGATGTTTGTAAAAATAAAGCTGATGTTGCAACAGCTATCATCTTACACTCATCAGATACAACACATACATTTATAAAGGGAATAGATGAACTTAATAAGTAAAATATTTTATCCAATTACAGGACCAATACGGTTTATACAACGAAACTTCAAAACAGTATTTTTTTTAACAATTCTGTTTTTTGTATTTTCAAATAGTGATACTAAAAATCTTGAAACACCAAACTTACAAATAATTGAACTCAATGGTCCAATTATGGTAGTAGATGATATTTTATCAAAAATTGAAAAAGCAAAGACAGATATAAATATCCAAGGTGTACTACTCAAAGTAAACTCTCCAGGTGGTGCAGTTGCTCCCTCTGTTGAGATCGCTTATGCTATAAAAGAGCTCGGTGAGATCAAACCAGTCGTAGCATACGCAAGTGGTGTGATGGCAAGTGGAAGTTACTACGCTTCTATTTGGGCAAATACAATCATCGCAAACCCTGGAAGTATGATAGGAAGTATCGGTGTGATTATGCAAAGTGTGGATGCCAGTGAGCTTATGAGCAAAATAGGTGTAAAAACACAAACAGTAAAAATAGGTACCTACAAAGAATCAGGAACACCAACAAGAAAATGGACCGTACAAGAAAGAGAAGAGTTAGAAAAAATCACTCAAAATACTTATGATATGTTTGTAGCAGATGTCGCAAATGCTAGAAACCTTAATATTCAAGATCACACTCTCTATGCAGATGCACATATATTTACAGCATCTCAAGCAAAAGAGGTAGGATTACTTGATGAAGTAGGCACTATCTCAGTTGCGAAAAGTACACTGGTTGGATTAGCGCAAGTAGAAAAACCTATCTGGTCAAAAGAAAATAAAATGGATAAATTTATGCAAAATATGCTAAACAATACTATTGCAAATATTACAACAAATTTAAATGGACTTATAGCATACTAAAGTATCCAAAAAAACATAAAAGAAGAAAAAGAAGAGAGAAATGAATTTAAAAGAAAAATTAGAAAATAATATACGATTAACTTTCGAAGAGGGACTAGCATTATATGATATGGATCTATTAGAGCTTGGAAAATACGCATCTAAAATACGAGAAGAAAAGTTTGGTAGAAAAACATATTACAACATAAATAGACATATAAATCCCACAAATATCTGTAAAGATGTTTGTCAGTTTTGTGCTTACAGTGCAAGTAGAAAAAATCCAACACCATATACTCTCACTCATGAAGAGATCTTAGAAACTGTTGAAAATAGTGTCAAAAATGGTATAAAAGAGGTACATATCGTTTCAGCTCACAATCCTGAAACAGGACTACAATGGTACCTCGATGTTTTTAGAAAAATCAAAGAAAAATTTCCGGATATTCATGTCAAAGCATTGACAGCTGCGGAGATACATTTTTTAAGCGAAGAGTATGACAAGTCATATGAAGAGATTATCGATATGATGATTGCAAATGGAGTAGACAGTATGCCAGGTGGGGGTGCTGAGATTTTTGATGAAAAAGTGCGTAAAAAAATCTGTGGTGGAAAAGTGACTTCTGCTCAGTGGCTAGAGATACACGAACTTTGGCATACAAAAGGGAAAAAATCAAACGCTACTATGCTTTTTGGACACGTAGAAAGTAGAGAAAATAGAATCGATCATATGATAAGACTTCGTGATCTTCAAGACAAAACAAATGGTATCAATGCCTTTATTCCACTTGTATACCAAAAAGAAAACAATTTCTTAAAAGTAAAAGATTTTCCTACAGCCCAAGAGATTTTAAAAACATATGCAATAAGCCGTATCATGCTTGATAATATTCCAAATTTAAAAGCATATTGGGTAACTTCAACTGTAAAACTAGCACTCGTAGCGCAAGAG
>JBASAI010000390.1:0-2706 GCA_049650525.1 Arcobacteraceae bacterium | reverse complement strand
TCCAAGTACTGCATTTAATGTGAAGTTTGTTTCATCGTAGGTTGAAGTTTTATTTTGTTTGTTCATTTATCTTCTTTTGGTTGATTCTGAAGTTCTCATTTGTAATATGAGTATTTATAGTTACTCTTACAGAATCTATAGTTGTATATAATATTTTTAAGCTAGCAACAAATTTAATTTTTAATTGTATTTCTATCCCGGCATCTTTATCTATTTGTATCTTGTCTTCAAAAGTTTGAAGTACTCTTATAATTCTAATTATACTTGAGGCAATAATTTTATTTTCATTTCTATACTTTCCATAATAGATTAAGTCCTTATCTTCAAATTTAACTAAAATAGCATTGAATAACTGATTAATATGTTTAAATTTCTCGTCTAGTAATTGATGCTTTTCTATGGAATTATATTCATTAATTATACTCTTTTGCTCTTCATCGATATTTTCTTCCGTCATAATCTCAAAATCATGATTTTTTACTGTATCAATGTCTTTTTGTAAAAGATCGAGTTCTATAAATACAAAATTTAGATCTAATAATATTGATTCCAAGTACTTATCCGTATTTTCTACTTTTTCTTTATCTTTTCTTTTTTCAATGTCATTTGTATTATGAATCGATTTCATCACAGATGTAGATGCAAGTGCTGCAGATATTAGTACACCAAGAGGAACTAATGATGTCGTTAAATCGCTTGTATCCATTTTCTGAACTATGCTGTTTAAAGTTTCATAACTGCTTATGTCTAAATAAGGAAGCAGAATAAGAAATAGTATAATTGAAAATAGCACCAGAGCTAATATCCATAAAATAGTAAAGATTATATTTATCATTAGCAACTTATCCTTTTTAATTCTATCGTTGATTATATCAAATATTTCAAAAATATAGAAGTTATGATTCAAGACTATCTATAAAATCCAATATCACAGACTTTTTCCAAAAAGAACCTCTTCCTATTTTTAATGGTTTTAAAACTGGGTTTTCATTTATCATACGATAAAGTGTGGCACTTGAAACTGGTATCAGTATCAATACATCGCTTTTTTTTAGTAGGGCGTTTTCATTTTGACTCATGTTATTTCCTTTTATATGTTTATAAAATATTCGATATTGTCATCTTCATTTATATCTCGAAGAACATTATATATTTGTCCTGTGCTGTAGCCGTTCATTTTTAGATGGTGAGCTACAGTGTTCTTTCTTCTCAGTCGTGCTTTTGTTTTCCCATTTTTTATGAGTAATATTGTCATTTGTATTTTCCTTTGATTTGTTTTTGTCTTGTTTGTAAAATAGTTCTGGGTGGTTGTCTTTAAGATTTCCCATCGTTTTTGACCTCAATACTTTTGATACCATCTAAAAAGCATATTTCGATATTTCTAGTAGGTCTTTGTTTGATATTTTCTAGTTTTAATTTTCTTTTTTCATATAAGGAGCGTTCTATATCATCAAACTCTTTTTTTGCTCGGTCTAAACACTCTTTAAAACTTGGTGATAAGGTACTCATTTTATATCCTTGTGAAATTTTGGTTTGTCTCTATGTACTCTTTTTTCTTTATATATTGCATATATTATAAATGTGACAAAACAGATACCTAGTATGCTTCCTATTGTTAGCTGTGTGTTCATATTTATACCTCTTCTATTGTTATTTTGTACTCTTTATTATTTGTTGTTTTCATAAACTCTCCACCACTTTCAAACTCAAAAGTGCCTTTAAAATCTCCATCAACTATACATACATATGTACCTATATGATTTACAGTTCCAAATCCAACTCCAGTCTTAGAAAGTTTTATTGTCTTTCCTTCTTTTTTCTTATGCACCCTAGAATCAAGATAAACAAAGAATTTAAAATCATCATTCTTTTTTTCTTTTTTATACTTTTTATGAGCAAGTTCTAGAGCTTCATCTTTAGTGGTTGCTTCAAACATCTCTTCCAAATAAAGTTTTCTATCTGTTATCTTTCTACCTATAAAAATTTGAACTAAAAATTTATAGATAATTGATTCATTTTCGCCAGCGAAATTTTCATCTACTTGTATTTCTGTTTGTTCTGCATTTTCAAGTTCACTTTTACTAAAACTCTTACCAGGGATATTTGATTCTTTATAGTCTCTGATATCTGCTCTTGTGATCTCTTTGTTTTTTACTTTTTCATATACTTCTTTTTGTGTATCTTTGTCTTTCAGTCGAGATACTTCTTCTAAAACTGATAGTCCAAGATCACTTTTGTTTGTTTGTAGATCATCTTTGATGCTATCATCTAGCTTTTCTACAAGGCCCAATGCTTTTGATATGTATGTTGAACTTTTACCAAGTGCATTTGCTAGGTCTTGTTTCTTTTCGTATTGTTCGCTGTTCCAAAGTGCTGTGATGAAATTGGCTATTTCAAAGTCTGTGAGATCAGACCTTTGTATGTTTTCTACCAAACTCATCTCTTCGATATCTTTAGAAGATGCAGATATAATATGACACTTGATAGTTTTGAGTTCCAAAAGAGTACAAGCTCGGTATCTTCTCTCTCCACTTATGATCATATATTTACCACTACCATCTTTTGTAACTGCTACAGGCTGAATGAGTCCACTTTTTTTGATGCTAGAAGATAACTCTTCTATATCGCTAAAAGCTTTTCTAGGCTGTGCTGGGTTTGGATAGACTAGGCTTAGTTCTAGCTCCATAAAGTCACTTACTCCTGTCG
>JBASAI010000389.1:0-5702 GCA_049650525.1 Arcobacteraceae bacterium | reverse complement strand
CTTATAATCTTCTAAAGCTTGAACGGCCAGTTTTCCTTTGTCAATTTTTTCTTGTGTACTCATAATTCCATAGGTTTCATTTCCATAAACAATGTCTTTTATTCCTGGTACAAACGCGTTCATATCGTGATATCCTAAAAGTGATAAAGCATATGGTAATTCTATCTCAAATAAATATGTTTCTTCATCATTATCAAGTGTTTTTGCTGGATTTAAAATACCAACTCCAACTATCCCTGCATCTTTTTTTCCCTCATATAAACCTTCCATAGCTGCTAGTTTCATTGGTTGTTTTTGTGCTACTTGATATGCAGATTCATCACCAGTAAGTGTTAAAAATAAACTTGTGATCAATCCAAATGTAGCCCCAACAATCATTGATTTTTTGGCAAAAACTACATCTCTATTTTTAAGTAAATACCAAGCACTAATTCCAACAACAAAAAGTGCTGCCATAACAAATCCACTTCCTATAGTGTGTAGAAACTTCGAAATTGCTACAGGTGAAAATAAAACATCCCAAAAATTCATCATCTCATTTCGTACTGTATCGGGATTGAAATACATCCCTACAGGAAACTGCATCCAACCATTGGCAACAAGTATCCAAAGTGCTGATAGATTGGAACCAATTGCAACAAGCCAAGTTGAAACTAGGTGAAACTTCTTACCTACTTTATTCCAACCAAAAAACATCACGGCAAAAAAAGTACTTTCCATAAAAAATGCCAAAATACCCTCAACAGCAAGTGGTGCTCCAAATATGTCTCCCACAAACCATGAATAATTTGCCCAGTTTGTACCAAATTCAAACTCCAAAATAATACCAGTAGCAACACCAATAGCAAAATTTATAGCAAAAAGTGTCATCCAAAACTTTGTTGTCTTTTTCCAAAATTCGCTATTTGTTTTTACATAGATACTCTCCATAATAGCCACAATAAATCCAAGTCCCAAAGTAAGTGGCACGAAAAGCCAATGATACATTGCTGTCAATGCAAACTGTGCCCTACTCCAATCAACTAAATGTTCTTCCATTTTAATCCCTTATCTCATTCTTATTTATCAAGTTTTGATATACAAACTGTGTTTTTTCTGCTTCTGTTATATATTCAGATTTAAAATTTTTATCATGAGTAACATACTTCATAAATAAGAGAATGAAAGCCAGTTTTATAAAAATAATTTTCCATAATGTCTTACCAACTTTCATATTTCTAAATCCATCAACATAAAAGAAATATATTTTACTTATATTTATCATAACATTTCCTTTTAAAAATAGAATCATACTCTTTTTTGAATTGATTGTCAATATTAAAATTAAACATCTCATTGTATTATTTTCATTATTTATAGGCACAAAAAAAGGGAAGATGTTTCCATCTTCCCTTTTTGGTTTACTTTAATCAGTAATTATCCAACAAATACTCTTGTAGAATCTAAAAATGATAAAGCAATTGTTACTACAGCACAAACTGCTAATAGTCCCCAAATTACATAGTACATCATCTACTCCTTATCTATCCACATTGTATGATTTTTTGTTCCATCTTGTTGTTCAGAACTAGAAAACACACTACCAGCTTTTAATCCATTTAAATCTTGATTAACTTCATAGTAATTTTCAGCGTTAGCTTGTTGTGTTACAATAGCAAAATATGTTAAAACACCTAAAGTAGAAAGTAATAATAGTGTTGCTATTAACATACCAGTGATACCATGTACAAAACCAAAGATTCCTCTTTCATTTTCATTCATTTGTGTATTTCCAGCCATCTTATTCTCCTATACTTCTTAAGTAATGAGCAATTGCTTTTACTTGTGTTTCAGATAATCGTCCATCAAAACTTGGCATTGTACCAATAGTAGATTTTTTACCATGTTTTAATACATTTGCAACAAGAGTATCATCATAAGATACTAAATTTGGAGCCATTCCTGACATCCCTTTACCATCTACACCATGACATGATGAACACGCACCAGTAAATACATCAGCACCTTCACCTTGCATACCATTTGCTACATAATTAGCAACTATATCAATTTCAGAATCAGTTATCATACCACCAGTAGTAGCATTAAATAAACCGTTTCTGTCTGGCATAGCACCCATCATATAACCTAAGTTACCAGCTGGATTAGTACCTATTGCAGCTGATCCGTTTAAAACAACATCTTTTACTGAAGCAGCAGACATTCTTTTTGTTAAGTTTTGTGCTCTTCCCTCAATACCTTCAGCATCAATACCATGACAAGGGGCACATTGTACTAAAAATACAGATTGACCCATACCAACTAAGTTATCTTCTGAAATATTATCCCATTTAGATTCAAACTTTTTGTTGTAGTCAAGTGTTTCTTCATTGTATTGTCCAATTTGTGAGAACTGATTTGTTGGATATCCAACAAACATATACCACATAGCCCAAATAATTGTACCTATAAAAAGTAATGCCCAACCTGTTGGAATGTTATTTGTATACTCACCAATACCATCCCAATTATCTTCTTTTAAATCACCTGAAGCTCTATCATTTTTAATCTGATTTACATACTTAAGTGCTACAAATACTGTAATACCAATAATTGCAACCGCTCCAAGCATTGTAAGGTCATTGATACTATCTTCACCTAAGGCAAACGAGTCACCCACCATGAAGTAAGTACCAGTCATCAATGCAATGATAAGAATAATACCACCTATTACCATAGATTTCATATTAACTATCTCCTTTTTTATTTTTTTTCAAAAGTTATTTTAACTTTCTTTATTGCTTTTTCTTTTTTCTAGAGGCTTAGATTGTATACTATCATCAAGGACTAGGTTTGAATAACTTTCATAGTTAGTCTCCCCTTTTCTATCCCTTTTATATATAGAATATGCATAACTATAAAATACGATACATACCAAAGTTAACAAGGCAAATTTAGCATAAGACTGAATCATTAATAGAGTTTCGTATTCCATTTTAAACCTTTATTTTAGAGAATTTAAATATGCAATTAAAGCAACAATTTCAGGGATCTCACCATTATTTACTGCATCTTTTACACTTTGATTTTTCATATCAGCTGCTACTAGTTTTGCTTCTTCTAAAGCAGAAATTTGAGCATCTTCCCATGAACCTAATTTTGGCATACCTTCTTTATCATATGGTACAGCAAATACTTCTTTTTGTGTATTTGCATTTGCATATGCTGTTGCTATGTCAGCTTTATTTTCAAATTGATGAGGATATGCAGGCATTACTGTACCAGGTACAACTGCAGCAGGTTCCATCATATGACTTTCATGCCAGTCAGTAGTTCTATAATTACCAACTCTCATTAAATCTGGTCCTGTTCTTTTTGATCCCCATAAAAATGGTCTATCATAAGCATACTCACCAGAGATTGAATACATACCATATCTATCAGTTTCTGATTTAAATGGTCTAATTAATTGCGAATGACACGCATTACACGAATCTTTTATATATACTTGTCTACCAGCTAATTCTAAAACACTGTATGGTTTAGTACCAACTTTAGGTTGAGAAGCTTTAGCAAAATCTGGTAAAACCTCCACAAGTCCTGCAAACGCCAAAAATAAAAATAATACTACCGTAAAGAAAAACGGTCGTTGTTCTAACCAATGAAACATATTAACCCCTTTCTCTTAAGCGCCCATAGGCGATGCGTTTGTAGGCTCTTTATCAAGTCGTCTACCACAAGTAGCTGTTTTATACATATTGTATGCAAACATAAAGAATCCAATTAAGTACATTAATCCACCTACAGCTCTAATAGTGTAGTAAGGTTGAAGTACAGTTACTGTATCAATAAATGAGTATAATAAAGAACCATATTCATCATATGCTCTCCACATCATACCTTGAGTAATACCAGCAATCCACATAGATGTAAAGTATAATACAATTGCAGTTGTTTGTAACCAGAATTGAGTTTCCATTAATTTTCTAGAATAGATTTCTCTACCATACATTCGAGGTGCCATATGAAATAATGCTGCCATTATCATAAATACAACCCAACCAAGTACACCATCATGAACATGTCCAGGAATCCAATCAGTAAAGTGCGCAATTGCATTTACAGATTTAATAGCTTGAATTGGTCCTTCAATAGTTGATAACATATAGAATGTTGACGCCATAACCATAAATTTAATTAATGGAGATGATTGTAATTGACCCCACTCACCTTTCATAGTTAAAAGCATATTAATTGCAGATCCCCATGATGGTAAAATAAGTATAATTGACATAACAGAACCCATAGTTTGCATCCAATCAGGAACAGTACTATAAATAAGGTGATGTCCACCAGCCCATAAATAAACAAACATTAATCCCCAGAATGCAAGAATAGAAAGTTTATAAGAATAAACATTTTGTCCTGATTCTTTTGGTAAGAAATAATAAATCATCGCAATAATAGGTGTAGTAAATACAAATGCAACAGCATTGTGACCATACCACCATTGTACTAATGCATCATTTGTACCAGCATACATAGAAATTGAATGCATCATAGAACTTGGTGCTCCATTTGCCCAAAACATTGTAGGCACTGACATGTTATTAAATAAATACAACATTGCAACTGCCACGAAACATGCTATAAAATACCATAACGAAATATAGAGTGTTCGTTCTCTTCTAATACCAATTAATCCAAAAATTGAAACACCCCAAAGAACCCACCAAACAACAACTAATAAATCTAGTGGCCATTCTAATTCAGCATACTCTTTTGAAGTTGTAAATCCTGTAACTAATGTCACGACTGCTAAAAGAATTGTAATAAAATACAATGCAAAATGCAATTTTGCCACACCCATTAAAAATGGTGATTCTTTTAAAGATACTTTTAATACTCTTTGACCAACATAATACCATGTTGCAAAGACACCGCTTAGTGTAAAACCAAATGCCACAGCATTTGTGTGTAAAGGTCTTAACCTACTGAATGTACCATATTCGCCAGCTAAATTACTTAGCTCTGGGAATGCAAGTTGAAATGCTAAAATAACACCAACAGTCATACCTATGATTCCAAACAGAATTGTTGCAAAAGTAAAGGCTTTTGCTATCGAGTAATCGTACTCAATTGTTGCACCGTTCTGCATCAATCTCCTCCTAAAGTTTAAAATAAAGCCACGAAAACGCCACTTATTAAACGAATTTTATCCTAGATTAATTTAAATCAATCTGAATTAGTTAATTGTTTGTTAATATTTTATTATTAATACTATAATTTAAGTTTTAATTAAAATAATATAACTATATTAATCTATAAAAAGATTGAAATATTTAATCTAATTTTAAGAAATGTGAAGATATACTTCTTTATATTTAAAAAAAGGTGTTATTATGTTAAAAAGTTTATTAAAAAGTGGTTTAATTCTTTCACTTATAGGTTTTACAACTCTTGTAAATGCTCAAGGTGAAAATACTATTGAAATAAATGGTGGAGATATATCATCAGAATATGTATCTACAGTTGGTTCAAATGGAATGGTTGATGATAAAATAGTAGAATTAGCAGATAGTTTGCTTGCTAGTAGTAGAATTGCTCAAGCTGATATGGGTAATATTGCTATTACATCATTTGTAAATTTACATAACTTGTCAAGAACAAGTTCATTTGGTAGAACTCTAGCAGAAACTTTTTTTAATGAACTTTTCATTAGA
>JBASAI010000388.1:0-1586 GCA_049650525.1 Arcobacteraceae bacterium | reverse complement strand
TATTTAAGAATAATGATAATTCAACAGAAAATATTGAAAAGAATTAAGTAAATTTATCAGTTGGTTTAAGTTTCAAACTGTAACATTTTTCAACTTTTACCTGCTCAGTTTTAGACTTCGCTTGACATCAGGGGCAGATCGATATGCTAAGGTACTCTTCTTATTTTAATTATAGCCTTTTTAGGCATTTCTTATTATATGAGGGGCACCTAGCCCACCGATACTTTTACCAGCTTTAATATCTTTAGCAAATTGTTCTGCATCTATTTCTATCTTCATCTCTGTGTCCTTTGGTATTTGTTATTTTACCAGATTGACACGGATTTTTGAACAGTCCCTCTAAGTATGAATTCATGTTACCTCTCCAGGCTGACGATGAAACAATCCTCTTATAAAAGACTATATAGTTTCTCTCCCAGTATTTGTTATGTTTTCTCTAGAATACCCCAATATTATACTTTATATATAAGTTATTTAAATAACTTATATATAGTATTAAAAAAGGAGTTTTTTGTTGTATCTTTTTTTTCTATATGTTCTCTATCTTCTAAAATATTACTCTTTATTGAACTTTCATCAGATTTAGTAATAGAATCAATTCTTTTATCCATAACTTTTTTTTCTTTATTGTCTTTTACTATTTCACAAAAATCAGTATAATCAATTTGAAACATTTTTTTACAATCATTACAATAGAATCTTTGAATTGTATTAGTTTTTCTTTCTCTTTTATCTTTTTTGTGTAGATTGTTGTTTTTGCAATGCGGACATTTAATATTATCAATCCAATACTCTCTATCTTCATATTGTGAAATAGACCTTTTTTTATTTAAGCTTTTATTTTTATCTATTTCCTTAAAATCTAAACATATTTGATATAATTCTTCAAAGGCATCTATTTCAAATAAAATCTTTGTATGACTTAATTTTTCATTTTCACTATATTTTTCTATCTTAAGATTATAAGTATCATAGTAATATACACTATACCAAGAAGGTAGTTTTTCATTTTTATTATTAGTATATTTTATAAAATTAATACCAAATTTTGCATAATTATTAACAATAATCCAATTATTGTTATTTAAATCCTTATCTTTCTTTATTACACCTATTTTACTTAAAATAGTATTTATGCTTCTAGTATTTAATTTATATTGTGAATTAGATTGTAGTATATTTTTTAATTCATCATATTTTAAAATATGCTGTTCTTGAATTTTATTTAGTTGTTTAGAAATAAAATATGATGGAGAAAAATAATATGTATTACTTATTTGATTCAAGTTGTCAGTATAGTAATTATTAGATTCAAATGATTGTGTAAGTTCTTCTACATTGTTTAAAAACTTTCTGCCATATTTATTGTAATCATTTTTATAGTAGTCTAATAATCTATTGAAAGCTACTTCAAATTCATTATGTTGAGATACAAATAGTTTTATATCATTAAGTATACTTTGATTACAAAACTTTATAAATAGACCAAGTCCCACACTATGAAATAATACATTATTAACATTGATATAATGTGTTTCTAAATTATAATAATGCTCAAATCTACAAGATATTTCAAAATCATATCC
>JBASAI010000387.1:0-2293 GCA_049650525.1 Arcobacteraceae bacterium | reverse complement strand
TTTTAAAGCAGCACACAGTAATAAGCTTTTGTATAGTTATTCTATTAAGTATCAATATAAATGCAAAAGAAAACACTATGATAAACGATATAAAGCTCAAAAAAATGATAGGACAAATGCTTATCATCGGATTTGATGATACAAATATTACTGAAAAAAGTTCTATAGTTCAAACAATAAACAAATATAACATAGCTGGTGTGATACTTTTTGATAGATTTTATAAAGATAAAACAAAAGTAAAAAATATTCAAAATCCAAAACAACTACAACTACTTACCTCTAATTTGAAAAAATACACAAATAACAAACTTATCATTTCTATAGATCAAGAAGGTGGAAAAGTACAACGACTTAAACAGAGCTATGGATTTCCTTCAACTCTTAGTGCAAAAAACATATCTCAGAAAAGTATAAAAGAAGCAAAAGAACAATATCACACAATGTCAAATATGTTATCTTTAAATGGTATAAATACTAACTTTGCTCCAGTAGTTGATTTGAGTATCAATAAGGAAAATTTTGTGATAAATGGTTTGGAGCGTTCTTATGGGTCAAATCCAGAAATTGTTACTCAATATGCAAGCATATTTATGGAGGAACTGCAATCAAAAAAGATATTAAGTGTGCTCAAACATTTTCCTGGACATGGATCTTCTAAGGATGATTCACACAAAGGTTTTGTAGATATAAGTAATACTTGGAGTGAGCTAGAGTTAGATCCATATAAAAACCTCATCAAACAAAATAAAGTCGATATGATTATGACAGCACATGTTTTTAATAGATATTTAGATGAAATCTATCCTGCAACACTTTCGTATAAAGTCAATACTCAACTTTTAAGAGAAAAGATAAATTATAAAGGGGTAATTGTCAGCGATGACTTACAGATGAAAGCAGTCTCACAACATTACAATTTAAAAGATACAGTAACTTTAGTTATAAATGCAGGTGTTGATATACTTCTTTTTGGAAACCAATTAGCTTCACAAGATACTGATGAACTTATAAATACCATTTTTACTCAAGTAAAAAATGGATCTATAAGTTATAAAAGAATTATTGAGTCAAATAAAAAAATCAATCAACTTAAAACTTTACTTGATTGAGATATAAATTTCTACTTCATTTTCTTTTGAATATTTTTCAAAATCAACTAAATAGTCTCTTTCATATTCATCATTATTTGCAAAATAGTCCCAAATCTCTTGCCATAAAACAAATGCAACTTCTGGTAATTCGCCCTCTTTTTTAAATACTAAATATCTTTTATTTTCTATAACTATAGGATGTTTGGCCTTTTTTACTTCTACAGCAACGGTCACATCATAGTCACCATTTAGATCTGATTCGTAGTTTGAGTAAATACCATAAAAGCTTGTGTCATTTACTTTGTTAAGTGTTTGAGAGAAGATATTTTCTACATCATATTGCTCCCATAATGGTGCTATTTTCTGTGTTTCTTCTTTACTTTCGTTTGTGTTATTTGTTCGTGTACTGATACCAGATAACAATAGTTTTTTTACATATCCTAATTTCATATTCTACTTTCTTGTTAATTTTTGTATTTTTGTATTTTAGCTGTAAAATTCTTTAACTCTGCAAGACTAAACTCTATTTGTTATCTTCAAGTTACATTGTTAGTTTATAATTAACTTACAAAAACTTACTAATAGGAGTAACAAATGAAATCTTTACATAAAATCGCAATCTTAAGTCTTGCCTGTTCGATATATCTCTTTGCTGGATCTGCACCAGCAGAATATCCAAAAGGGGAACTAGGAAAATTAGTTAAACTAGGAGAAGAGATAGCAGCAAACACTAATACTCATCCACTTACAAAAGATTTTGTAGACAACAAACTACAATGTTCATCATGTCATATCAAAGGTAATGATGGTAAAACTGGAACTGCAGATGGTCTTACATCATGGTTAGATACAGCAGTTTCATTTCCTGCTTGGTCAAAAAGAGAAAAAGCAGTTCAAACTTTAGAAGATAGATCAAATAACTGTTTTATGAGAAGTATGAATGGAAAAAGATTACCAAATGGTAGTGAAGCTTCTATGGCAATAGCTGCGTATATCACTTGGTTAGCAGATGGAAAACCAATGCATCTAAATGATAAAGGTCCTTGGGGTCCAACAAATCTAAAATTATGGCCTAAAGGAATAAAACACTTTAATCCTATACAAAAACAAGCAACTCATGAAAACTATCTAGCTGGGAAAATTGTATATGAACAACAATGTTCAGCCTGTCACAGTGCAAATGGTGAAGGTATGGGTAC
>JBASAI010000386.1:0-2687 GCA_049650525.1 Arcobacteraceae bacterium | reverse complement strand
TCCAAAAACGAATATTCCTGTTTTAGATGTTGAAAAAGCAATGACAAATCCAGTAGATTTTGATTTAGCTGAATATATTGACGAGATAAAATATGTAAAATTAGAGACAAGGCCAGATTGTTTAGTGGGAAATATAGATAATATCCTGAATGTTAATAATGAATATTATTTATCGAATTGGGATAAGCTTTATAAATTTTCTTCAACAGGTAGATTTATAAGACAAATTGGGCAACAAGGTAGAGGTCCTGCAGAATTACGATTCATATCAGATATGTCGTATAATAAGGTAAAAAATGAATTATGTATTTCTGATTATGATGAGATTGTAAGATATGATACATGTGGTAATTTTATTAAAAGAGATAAGTTAGGTGCAACTAGTCGTATAGCTACATTCAAAATTAATGAAAAAGGTGATTATTTCTTTAAGATGCCACATGCTCCTAAAGAGAAAGTAGCTGTTAATGTATATGATGAGAATCTAAGTCTTTTAAAAACTTTTAATAATTCTATTGTTAGAAATAAAGGTGTAAGCATACAAGCTTATATGGCGCAGTATAACAAAAAGATATATTACAATTCCTTAGTCAATGATACTATTTTTTCTATAGATGTTAATCTTAACAGTAAAGCTGAAATGATATTAGATTACGGTAAATTTAAGATTCCAATCAATGAGTTTGAACGTAATACTCAAGGTTTAAAAAAAGGTTATCAAACATTATTTTTTTATGTAGGTGATAATGTTTCTTTATTTGTATTGTTTAAAAATGATACCTATAAAGGTTATTTTCTATATTTTAATAATCAAAAGAGAATAGTTCATCCTAAAAATATTAGCAATGGTATATCTAGGGGTGTACTAATAGATGGCTTAGAATGGAAAATTACAGATTTCTGTAACGGTAATATGATATTGTCAATTCAGCCTATGGAGTTACTTGATAATATGGATAAAATAAAAGATCCTAAACTTTTGAAGATGTGTAAGAATTTAAAGGAAGAGGATAATGTTATTTTAGCTAGTGTTCATATTAAGGGATAAGTTCTGTAGATAAAGAATTACTTATATATATGCGCTATAGTCCTTTAAGGATTGTAGCGTTTTTGTTTTTTGTTTTTTTGTTTGTTGTTAAACTATGATTATAGTTTAGTAATGTATATATTTGTTAAAAAGATAAAATATATGTATAAAATCAATAAAAAGGTTATTACCTTATTCGTTGCAGCAATAGTAACTATTCTATGTGTTTCTTGCTGTGGAAATGTATCTAAGAAGAAAGTAAAAGAGAGTAAAAAAGTTGAAAAGGCATATAAATATGCTTTTATGAAAGACGGTGTTCTTCACCTTGACTTAAATGAAGCTAGGAAGCATCCTAAAGAAGTTAAATTATCTGATATATGCGATTCTCTTATCTATATACCTTTAGAGACTAAAAAAGCATCTCTTATTAAATCTATAAATTGCATAGATATTGATGGGGATGATTTATTTATTCAAGATGGTTGGAAATTATTACATTTTAATAGATCAGGAAAATTTATAAATCAAATTGGTAGAACAGGTAGAGGTCCTGGAGAATATATTTGTGTTGGGTTTTCTTTAAATAAGAAAGAAAAAGTAATATATGCAATGGCAAACTATAAACGTAGGGTAATGAAGTTTAGTTATAATGGGAAATTACTGTCAAATAAACTAAAATTTAATGAGCATATTGTTAGACCTGTATATTCAGATAAACTTAATTCGATAATCGGAACTGACATATATTCATTATACACAAGCAAGTCAAAAACATACAATATGATAAAAACTCTTAATGTGAGTAATGGGGTGATTAATAATACGAAGAGTAAATATTTTCCTGATAAGTATTTTAAGAGTGATAAAAATATCAGGCTCTCATTACTTGGACCTAGACCGTACAGCTATAAAGGATATGCATATTTTAAAGAATTAGGAAGTGATACTATTTTTAAGAAAGAGAGTGAAGGTATAAGGCCACATATCATATTGAATAACTATAAGTTTAAATCTGCTTTTACTTCTGAAATCTACGCAGATTTAATAGGTGTAGACTCTAGGAAATGGAATTTAGATGAGAAATTTTATTCAAGAGTAACATCTGAATCTTCTAAATATGTATTGTTATTATCTAGAGAACCATATTTTATATATGATAAAGAAGAAAAAATATTAAGGGGTATTAAACTGAAGGATAAACAGTTATTGATTGATGACATAGATGCAGTGTGTGATTTTCAAAAAGTTAAAGTTATAAACAATAAATATCTATTTACTAAGATGTATGCTGAAGATTTCATAGATGCAGTTGTGTCTCCTAAGATTGGAAAACAAAGCAAAAATAAAGAATTATTAGACAGTTTGGTAAAAGGAATGACAGAGGAATCAAATCCTATATTAGTTCTTGCTCGCTTAAAGAAATAGTTCACAGATATACTCTTTAGATGGAAGTTGTTACACGGTTAAATTTATAATTATGAAAAAGAAGAATTTACTATATTTTCTATTGCTTTTAATATTTGCCTGTGCTAGTCCAAAAACGAATATTCCTGTTTTAGATGTTGAAAAAGCAATGACAAATCCAGTAGATTTTGATTTAGCTGAATATATTGACGAGATAAAATATGTAAAATTAGAGACAAGGCCAGATTGTTTAGTG
>JBASAI010000385.1:0-3329 GCA_049650525.1 Arcobacteraceae bacterium | reverse complement strand
CTGTACTATACGTGGTTCTTTTCCGACTCATCTTTTACCCTTTAAATTATCATTTATTTTATCAAATCATATTGTTATTTGGAATTAATATTTTAAAAATGTTGTTTGTTTTTCTTGGGGTATTATACTTTTATACCAGTAAGGAGTATTGTATATCCAACCATTTCAACAGGTAAGTCAATTTTTGTTGTTATCTCAAATAAAACTTCACAAGAGTTAGTTAAATATTCATCGTGTAGTTTGTCCATTACATCACCAATAGTAAATACAGATATTGGAGTGGTAACTTCGTATAATAACATCAGAGATATAATAGTATTATATTTCAAAGAGTTTGTTGTTGATATATCGGTGGTAACTTAAAGCGATAAAATATTATTTATTAGCTTTTAATTTAGTCAGATAGTTATACCTCAAATTTGAGTGGCGACAAGATAAGTTTAAAACTATATCGTATTCACGAGTGAAAATTATGTATAACCATTCAGCTAGGAGTATTAAACTCCTAACCTAACGAACTCTTCCATATCTTAATACGGAGGTTCTTCAAATGTATTCTATCGGATTAGACGTAAGTAAGTCAACAATTAATTGTTTTGTTCCAAATGGTGAAATTGATTTAGTAATAGCAAATAATGAAAAATCATTAAATCAATTTCTTTCTAAACTCAAAAAAATTTATAAAAAAGATATTAAGCAAATAGTTTTTATATTTGAGCCCACAGGAAGTTATTCCACTTTATTAAAAAGATTTTGCACTAAAAAAAGTATAAAAGCCTTTATTGTAAATCCAAAACAAAGTCATAACTTTGCAAAAGCAGTTGCTCAAAGAAATAAATCAGATGAAATTGATGCACAAGTTTTATCAAAAATGATTGTCATTGCTTCAGAAAATGATATTAGAGTACCTATATATGACAAAAATATCGAAGATATAAAAGACTATATGAGTTATTATAAATTTATTGTAAAGCAGCTTGTTCAAGCAAGAAATGTCTTAGAAGCAATGAATCATAATCAATCAAATAAACATATTATAAAATCATTAGAAAAGAAAATTGATGCTTTTCAGAAAGAATCCCTCGAGATTATTATGAAAATCAAAAAAATCATTTCACAAGATCAGTTCTTATATCAATCTTTCAATAATATTAAAACGATTAAAGGTGTTGGTGATATCTCAGCAATTGTACTTTTGCATTTATTTATAAAATATCCATCTGCTAATCAAAGACAAATCATATCTCTATCTGGGCTGGAACCTACAACAAAATCTTCAGGTAGTTCTGTTCGAATTAAACCAAAAATATCAAAAGCTGGTTCAAAATTATATAGAGGTACTTTATTTATGAGTGCATTAACTGCCATTAGATTTAATCCAAAAATTACTGAATTTTATAATCGTTTAAAAGACAATGGTAAACAATCAACACTTGCCCAAGTTGCAGTCATGCGTAAATTAATTATTATTTCACATTCTTTATACAAAAATAATCAGAAATATATTTGTAATTAATGAAGCTTACCTAATAAAATTTAATTGTTTTTTAAGGTGGCGACTAAATTCAGACACTTTATTTTAATATTCTAAGCAGCTATTTCTATTTGTAACATTTTATTAATTTCTTCAAATCTTACAGGAGATAAATTTCCTAAATAACTATGTGATCTAGTTCGATTATAATAAAATTCTATATATTCAAATATCTCTCTTTGTGCTTGTTTTTTAGTATAAAAATATGTTTTATACACTAAGTCACTTTTTAGTGTTTTAAAGAAGCTTTCAGCGACAGAATTATCCCAGCAGTTGCCTTTTCTAGACATACTTTGTATGATCCCATGCTCTTGTAGTAAATATTTATGTGAGTAAGAAGCATATTGGCTTCCTCTATCTGTGTGCCATAAGAGACCGTTAGGTGGATTCCTATGTTGTAGTGCCATTTTTAAAGCATCATTTACAAGAGATACTCTCATAGTATCAGCCATAGACCAACCGACTACTTTTCTTGAATATAAATCAATGACAGTAGCTAAGTAAAGCCAGCCTTCACCCGTTGAAATGTAGGTGATGTCACCTACATATTTTTCATCAGGATTACTAGCATAAAAATCTCTATTTAAAATATTTGGAGCTATTGGTAAGTTATGATTAGAATCAGTTGTATTTTTATATCTTCGCTTCATTTTAACTTTGAGATTCAGATCTTTCATAATATTAGAGATACGCTTTCTTGATACAATAAGGCCATAGAGTTCTAATAATTTATCATGTATTCTTCTAGTACCATAGTTGTTTCTCCCTTGAATAAATATTGCTTGAATTAGTTCATTTAGTTGATTATCGACTTTTTTGATAACACAACCAGCTTTGATCCAATGGTAATATGATGCTCTATTAACTTTTAAAACCTTACACATTAACTGAGTATTAAGACTCTCTTTGTTTTTATAAATCCAAGCGTACTTTAGAGAGTTTCTTTTGCAAAGTACGCTGTTGCCTTTTTTAATATATCTCGTTCTTGTGTTGCTATCTTCAACTCTCTTCTTAAACGTTTATTTTCTTCGTGTAATGTCTCTGATTGATTATTGATTTTTTTATCTACAGTTTGAATATTATTCTCTTTTCTATAGGCACTTACCCAATTATATAATGTCTGAGGGTTTAAATCTAAATTCTCTGCAACTTTTACTACTGACTCATTATTATTTAATATCAACTGAACCGTAGAATCTTTGAATTCTTTACTATATTTCATATCTTACCTTTATTCATTTATTTTACTTAAAACTCTTTAAGTTTTTTGTATGAATTTAGGTTACCACTCCAGATATTGAACTGACCACAAATAAGACATAAAATCAATAGTAATTCCATCTTAAAATTGTTAAAAGTGACATTGCAAGTTTATATCCCCTTTGATAAAGAATCTCAATATATTAAATAATAAAAAGTTTCTTGTATTTTTATGAGAGCATTTAACACTTGCTCAATTGGTTATATATTTTAAAGGTAGAGTGGATGAAATTTGAATATATAAGTTTGCAGTTCTTGTTCCAAAATCCCTTAAAGTTTGTGGAACTTTGCACTTTTTACTTTTTGAACACTTTATGGAACAGTAAAACTCTTGTGAGTGCTTCGTGTTCTAAAATCTAGAGGTTATTGATAGATTAGTAATTGTCTAGTTTAGAGGGGACATTCCAGTCTTTAGAAACTGGAATATGCTTTTTAATTGATTACATATTTTAATAGGAAAGTGCTAATTCCCTATTCATATCTTTAATGTTCCTCTTAATTGTCTAATGACACCACCATTTCTATTGAATGATAC
>JBASAI010000384.1:0-5425 GCA_049650525.1 Arcobacteraceae bacterium | reverse complement strand
GCATTATGGACAGATGAAATTATGAAACTTGAAGACAACAGCAGAGTTGTTTTGATGAAAAATAATAAAAATGAAGATATTATTTTTAGAGTAAATGTGAAATCATTTGTTTTTAATAGCAAACATATTGTTATTTCATTTACTGATATCACTGATTTAAAACACTATACATACGAATTACAGTATCAAGCAACACATGATAATCTAACCAAATTATTTAATAGACAAAAGTTTAATGATGAGCTAGAAAAAGAGATAATTAGAGAAAATAGATATGTACATGGTCTTTGTTTAATGATGTTAGATATTGATGATTTTAAAAATATCAATGATACTTATGGACATGATATAGGAGATGTTGTACTGAAAGAGATATCGAAAGTTATTTTACATTCAATTCGTGTAACAGATTATCCTTGTAGATGGGGAGGGGAAGAGTTTATGGTTTTGCTTCCTGAAACACAATTTGATGATGGATATAACATTGCAGAAATGATAAGAGCAAATATAGAAAAATATGAAAATAGTATATTTACAAATCCCATTACAGTAAGTGTTGGGATTGCAGAATTTGAAGTAAATAAAGATAATATTGATACATTTATAAAAAAAGTAGACATCTCTATGTATGATGCAAAAAAAACAGGTAAAAATAAGGTCGTAAAATATGAAAAATAAAGTTATATCAAAAATAGTTGGTGGCAAATATAAAAATAGAGTTTTAGAACTTCCCTCATTAGAAGTAACGCGAAGTTCAAAGTCTATATTAAAAGAGTCATTTTTTAATGTACTACAGTTTGACATCATGGATACATTGTTTATAGAAGCCTTTGGTGGAAGTGGGGGAATTGGGCTTGAAGCTTTAAGTCGTGGTGCAAAACATAGTTATTTTTGTGAGCTCAATAAAAACTCTTTTAAAATACTTCAAAATAATTGTAAAGCTATTGAGCCTGAAAGTTGTACAACACTTTTTGGGGATACCTTTGAGAAAATACCAAATTTATTAAAACAACTAGAAGATCAAAAAAGTGTTCAAGATGATGAGATTATCTTATATCTCGATCCCCCTTTTGATATACGAGAAGGGATGACCGATGTATATGAAAAGACATTTGATATCGTACGAGAGATTTCAAATAAAAATGTAGTACTTGTAACATTTGAGCATATGACAGGACTTGATATGCCAGAAACTTTAGGTCAATTTAAAAAATACAAAACAAAAAAATTTGGGAAAAGTGCTTTAACATATTATCGTGTATAAATTTTCTTTTTTTCTTCTTGGTTTTATAGTGATTGGGGTATTTGTTATCCCATTTATTTATACAGTTTCCCCGTATGATCTAAATCCTGAGAAGATTTTATTGGCTCCTAGTTTGGAACATATTATGGGAACAGATAGATTAGGAAGAGATCTATTTGCCAGAATTTTAAATGGTGGGCAAACTTCTTTGATTATCGGTTTTTTAAGTGCTGCTATTGCCTCACTGATTGGATTGATTGTAGGGATTAGTGCAGGGTATTTTCGTGGAAATTATGATAAAACAATCACTATTATAATAGATCTCTTTTTGACATTTCCTACTTTCTTTTTACTTTTAGCCTTGGTGAGCTATATGGAAGCTTCCATTATGATACTTATTATTGTACTATTTATAACAGGCTGGATGACAATGGCAAGAATGATACGAAGTGAAAGTTTTGCGATAGCTCAAAAGCCTTTTATAAAGATTTTGGCTTTAGCAAATATGAATAAAAGAAAAATTATATTCAAATACTTTGCACCATTGTTAGCACCTATTTTTCTAATCTCATTTACTTTTGGAGTAGGTGGTGCAATTCTTGCAGAATCTGGCTTAAGTTTTTTAGGTCTAGGTGTAAATCCTCCACAAATAAGCTGGGGAAGTTTACTAAGTGAAGGAAAAGAAGTGATCGAAATATCATGGTGGATGAGTTTCTTTCCTGGGTTTTTTATCTTTTTGATCACTTTTTCACTGATGCAAATGGCAGATTTTTTGCAACAAAAAGCAAATAATAAAGAAGTATATTAAAAGGAAAGAGTTTGTTAGGATATATTATAAGACTAATTTTTTTAATAATTGTTGTGATGATAGGAATTAATATTTTTATGCCAGAAAGAGCTAATCAGATAATATCATCGTTTAGTACAGCTACAAATATGGAAGAGACAAAACTTAAAGAGGGATTAGATAAAGCGACAGACTTCACTCAAGATACATTAAGTGAAGTTTCTGAAATAGTAAAGAAAAAATTTGATGATGAAGAAAATTAAAGTCTTTTAAATTTTATTGAGTATAAAGTCAAGCTTGCTTGTAGAAAGTATTCTTTTTGCAAAACCTAAGATATAGGTCGCTTTTGTGATGTAGTATCGAGGAAGTACTTTTTTTGAACAAATAATCTTTTGAACTTTTTTGGATACTTCGATAGCCTCTAAATTAAAAGGGACACTACTTTTATCTGCATTTATATTTTTAAGATAGGATTCTTTAAATCGAGAGTTGTCGATATCTATATTATCCAAAGTTTTTTTGATAGCATTTTTTCTAAAACTACTGGTAACTGGACCAGTATTGAGTAAAGTTACATTTATATTGGTATCTTTTAGTTCTAATCTAAGTGTATCTGTCAGGCCTTCAATCGCATATTTACTGGCGTTATAAGCACCTCGTAGTTTGAGTGAAATGATTCCTAAAACAGAACTGTGCTGTATGATTGTTCCATATCCTTGGCTTTTCATGATTTTTAAAACCTGAATAGTCACTTCGTGCATTCCAAAAACATTAGTTTCAAACTGTTCTTTTAAAGCATCAGTAGTTAGATCTTCAATGGCACCAGGCTGACCAAAACCTGCATTGTTAAATACTACATCAATTTTTCCGTTTGTTATTGCTAGAATTCTTTGCAGTGTATCAGTAATAGTTTCGTGTTTTGTAACATCAAGTAAAAAAGAGCTGATACCTAAGCCTTGAAGCATTTGGACATCTTCTTCTTTTCTAGCAGTTGCAAATACTTTATAGCCTCGATCGTGAAGATAGGTAGCTGTTTGAAAACCGATTCCCGAAGAACAGCCTGTGATAAGTATGGTTGATGTTTTATTCATTTTTATCCTATTAAAAAGTATATTTTTATTATTTTAGCAAAATTTTCTCTTTTGATTGTAATATAGTTCACATAATGTAATTTTTTTATCAGTATTAAAAAAAAGCTTGTATAATACCTTTATGAAATTACACATTGATATAGACTGTTTTTCAATGATTCCTTAAATATTTTAAAAACTCTAAATAACTCATAAATCCTTTATTTATAGTCTTTAATTAACTCTTAATGTCTCATGCAGTATTATCAGAAATGTTTAAAACTCAAATTAATAACGGTACTATATGCGGTACTAAAAGGATATTTTTTGGCGAGAATTGTAAAGCAATTAACTGATACTGAAATTAAGAAAACTAAGGCAAAAGAGAAAGATTATAAGATTAGTGATGGTAAAGGTTTGTATATTGTTATAAAAAAGAACGGTACTAAGTTTTTTAGATTTGATTTTTCTTTTGCTGGTAAACGAAAAAGTATGAGTTTTGGTGTTTATCCTACTGTATCTTTAAAAAATGCTCGAGACAAAAGAGAAGATGCTCGTAAACAAATCCAAAATAATATTAATCCAATAAATCAAAAAAAGATCGATAAGCAGCAAGAAGTTTTAACACTAAATTATGTGACTGAAAAATGGTTTCAATCTATTTCTATGAAACTAAGTGATCAAACTATTTATAATTATAGAGGCAGTTTACAAAAAAATGTATTGAATAGAATAGGAAAGAAAGAGATCAAAAATATAAGTCGTATTGAGATCGTTACAGTACTCAATGAGTTGCATAACCACACAAATACAATAAAACGAATTTTTAGGTTGTTGTCTAGGATATTTAGTTTTGCGGTTGTTAATTATAACTTAGAGCAGTACATAATGGATTTTGAGGTTACAGATATCTTACCTAGTCACCAAACGATTAATCATACTGCTATAACGCAAAAAGATGATATATATGAGCTCATAAACAGCATAAGGAACTTCTCTGTTAAAGATAAAGAGTATTTGCATTATAGTCCAGTGTATGCACTTAAAATACTACCGTATGTATTTGTTCGTATATCTAGTTTGTTGCTGTCTAAGTGGGAGCATATAGATTTTGAGAATAACACATGGGTATTTCCTGCTGAGAATACTAAAACAAAAAAAGAATACTTGTGTCCTATGCCTTTGCAAGTTGTTGAATTATTGAATGAGTTAAAAAAAGATACAGTCATAAAGAGTGAGTATGTTTTTCATTCTGCACATAATAATGCTGATAGATCTTTGAGTAGGGCAAGTGTAGGGAAGTATTTGTCAAGTGAGTTAGGATATAAAGGGAAGATGACACTGCATGGGTTTCGTAGTACTTTTTCCACTACTGCATATGAGAACGAAGAAGAGCATGGTTATAGTAGTTTTATAATAGAAGCATGTTTATCTCATGCAGATAAGAATAGGGTGAGAAGTGCATATAATAGGGAAAGTTTAACAAAGTATATAAATCAAAAAAAAGATTTGATTCAATGGTATGCTGATTTTATTGATAAGAAGAAAACTCTATGATAAGTTTTCTCTTAATATTCAACAAGGATAGTCTTTCATGCCCTTATAGTTTAACCTTAGATTAGTATTGTCTTGTAGCTGTGTAGTTACATAGTCTTCAAATTGAGGGTGTTTTTTTGCGAAGCCATTGAGAAAGCTTTTGAGTGATTCTGTTCTATCAATAGCAGCTTTTACACTTTCTTTTGATTCGTGGTATTGTTGGGTGAACTGATAGATGATCTCTAAGACAAAATTTTTATCACCACCTTTTAAATCTTCAGTTTGGTTTGTACCAGGTGTTTGTAAAAGTAGATCAAAGATGCGTGGGTCTAAACCATTTGAGAGTAGTTCTTGTACTTTTGGGTTTAGTTTGGGTTGTTCGATTTTTTGTTTCATTGCAAAAAAAGCTTTTACCATATTTTTTTTAAATTCTTTTACTTTAATTGTATTTCGTAAATATGTCATCAATAAAGAATATTGTTGTTCGTTGAGTTCATATATTTTTTTAGGCTTACCACCATTTTGATTTTTTAATTCTGAAAATTGAACTATCCCAAATTCCATAAAATCATTAATATTTTTTGTTATTAAATCTCTTATACTACTTTCTTTTATATCTGTGTTTTCTGCAATAATAATATGTGATATAACTACTGTATCATTTTTTGTAATCAACAAATTCTTCATTTTAATCCTTTAAAAGTATAAATATGAAAGAAGTATATACTTTTAAATGATAAAAGTCAAGTTAGATATCATTTAAAATGATGAAAATTAGATGAATGATAC
>JBASAI010000383.1:0-2797 GCA_049650525.1 Arcobacteraceae bacterium | reverse complement strand
CACTAAAGGGACAACAATCATTTGAATTAAAGCTAAAAATATATTTCCTACAAGAGCAACCCAAGGAGCAATTGCAAAAGCAATATTTTCAGGTACTAAGGCAAATGCAGTAGGAGATAAAAGTAATCCAACACCAATCCCTAAAAACATCCCAACAATAACTTGAAACCATAATTTTTCTAACAACTCTTTTATCATAATCGTTCTGCTTTAAAAAATATCGCATAAAATACGGGTACCAATATCATCGTTAAAAATGTTGCTACCATAAGCCCAAAGATAATAACCACTGCCATCGATGCAAAAAATGGATCAAATACTAAAGGGATCATTCCCAAGGCTGTCGTAAGTGCGGCCATTGCTACCGCTCGGAGTCTGTTCAGACCTGAAAAATAGATCGCTTTATTTAAAGCGATATTGTTTGTCTCATTTTCTAGCGTGATCTCATCGATCAGTACAATCGCATTTTTGATCAACATCCCTGATAAACTCAAAAATCCTAAAAGAGAAACAAAACCAAAAGGCAGATCCATCACAAGTAGTCCAATAACAACACCAATCAAAGCAAATGGCACCGTCAACCAGATAACTAATGTTTTTCGTAACGATTTAAAAAGTGCAATAATAATAAGCATCATCACAATGATAAACAGTGGCAACGATGCCATAAGAGGTTCTTTTGCATCTTTTGAGTTTTTATATTCCCCATGCCACTCTAAACTATATCCATCTTCAAAATCTATTTTTTCCACTTTCTCTTTGATATCAAGAAGCAAATCATTGGCGAGTTTTCCCTCTACTGGATCAGCATGGATAGTGATCGCTCTTTTTCTGTTGTAACTATAGATAATATCATCTTCAAAAACCGTTTCATACGAAGAGATGATCTGTTTTAAAGGGATCATTTTATTTGCAACTGGTGAAAACACTTGAATATTTCCAATATTATGGATATCTTTTCTTTGCTCTTCATCACCTCTTATAATAATAGGTAAGAGATCTTTCCCATCTCGATACACACCAACTGTTCTACCTTCAAAAGTGTCCAATATCGCATCTGCAATTGCATCATTTGATATGCCATTTAGGTTTGCTTTTTCGTATGATATGATTGGTTTGAGTACTTTTACTCGATCTCGCCAATCACTCACAATCGCTTTTGAATAAGGTGATTGTGCTATGATATTATATACTTTTTGTTCATATTCTCGTATCTTATCGAGATCTTTTCCAAATATTTTAGCTTGGACAAGTCCGCCATCAGCTGGTCCTAAAATAAACTTTTTCCCATGAGCATTGATATCTGGATATCTTCTTTTTGCAAGCGTTTCAATCTCTTTGATAATTTTATCTCCATCTTTATAATCATCTATATCGATAAGCATTTGAGCAAATGAAGCATTTGGTTTTTCTGGATTGTAAGTCAAAAGAAATCGCAGCGTTCCACTTCCTACAAAAGTTGAGATATGCTCCACTCCATCAAGTTGTAAAATATCTTGATTGAGCTTTTCCATATATAAAGCAGTCGTTTTCAAAGCACTTGCTTGTGGTAAATGATAATCAACTGTTATTTGTGGTCGTGATGAGTTTGGGAAAAAACTTTGTTTTACATACTGAAAACTAAATAGTGAAGATACAAAAATAACAACAGCTATAAAAACCACAAGATAGCGATGATTTAAAGCAAATTTTAAAACTGCTCCATAACTTCTATAGATAAAAGAACTATATTCCTCTTTATTGTCCTTAACTTTTGATGGTTTTAGAAAATGCACTGCCAAAATAGGAGTAAGTGTCATAGCAGTTATCCACGAAAGTCCAAGAGAGATAAGCACTACATAAAAAAGTGACTGTGTAAATTCACCAGTCGAATCATCCGATAATCCAATCGCCCCAAATGCCAAAATAGCAACAATAGTTGCAGCCAAAAGAGGAAGTGCTGTTTGTCTTACCACTTCTGAAGCTGCTTTTTTGTGATCCATCCCTCGATTTATCCGTACGAGTATTCCATCGACCACTACAATTGCATTGTCCACAAGCATACCAAGTGCGATGATCAAAGCTCCCAAAGAAACTCGCTCAAGTAAGATATCAAAAACTGGCATAAATACAAAAGTTGTCGTAATAGTCACAAACAACACAAACCCAATGATAAGTCCAGAACGGATCCCCATAAACACAAGCAAAACAACAATCACAATAGCAACCGCTTGTATAAGATTTATCATAAATGTGTTTATAGCCAAAGAGACATCATCTCCTTGATGAGAGATAATACCGATATTCATTCCTAAAGGTTTTTTACTCTCTAGGCTTTGAATCTTCGCATCTATTAATGCTCCCATTTTTACAACATTGCCACCTTTTTGAGTAGAGATACCAATAGCAACAGAAGGATGCCCATCATACATCAACATCTCAGATGCAGGATCTTCGTAGGATTCTTTTATCACAGCGATATCTTTTAAAAAGATTTGAGCATTACTTGTATCTCCTTTTATCACAATATGCTCTAACTCTTTAACACTATCAAAACCATCAGCACTAATGCGTATAAATTCAGTTCCTATATTTACTTTTCCATAATCAGCCACAAGATTTTTTGAGTACAACTCTTGAATAATCGCATCTTTACTTATCCCTAAGTTTGCTAATTTCTCTTGATTTATCTCAATATATAAAACTCTTTGTTGCATCCCAAAAGTATCAACTTTCCCAACTCCATCAACTAATATCAGCTCTTTTTGTAAAAAGTCCACATAATCTTTGAGCTCCTCATAGGAGTAATCATCCCCAT
>JBASAI010000382.1:0-2432 GCA_049650525.1 Arcobacteraceae bacterium | reverse complement strand
GAGTGATTACTGAGATATTTGACAATTTTGAAGGAATTTATAAAAAATTAAATTATGAAATATGTTCAAATCTACACACTATTTTATAGCTATGACAAGATAAGTAGCAATTATTCCACCAAATAATAAAACTATATATGAGAGTGTTTTTTTAAGAAAACAAGAAGTGTTGTTGGTTTTTAGTCGTATATAGATCGCTAAAAACATACTAAACAATAAAATAAGAGTACCATATATCATAAATAAAACCTTTTTAATGATTAAGAATAATAGCTTGTATATTATTAAAAAGTTGTGAAATAGTTTTGATCTGACAATGATTTGTTTTCTATAATGGAGTTTTGAGTATAATGGGGCAAATGTAGAAAAGAAGGAAATTTTAATTTGATGTATAAAAGTATATTATCCGTATTATTTATAGGATTATTGTTTATTGGGTGTGGGACTGAACCATTGAAGCCTGTGAGTGTAGAGATACCAGCTCAAAAAGTGGATTATCTAAAAGAGGTAAAACCTATCCTTGATAATCGATGTGTGGTTTGTCACTCGTGTTATAATTCACCTTGCCAATTGAAATTGAGCTCTTTTGAAGGACTTGATAGAGGATCCTCAAAAGAGAAAGTATACTTAGGAGACAGATTACGAGCGCAAGAACCATCACGACTTTTCATCGATGCACAAACTACGCAGCAGTGGAGAGAAAAAGGGTTCAGCAGTGTGAGCCATAGCGATTCTGAAAACAATACAAATAATTCTCTTATGCTTTTACTCTTAGATCATAAAATGAAAAATCCAAAAAGTAAAGGGGAGTATTTTAGTGAGAGTGATGATCTTACTTGCTCAAGCAATCAAGAGGAACTCGCAGAATTTTTAGATGACAATCCACATAGTGGTATGCCATTTGGATTTCCACCTTTAAATCAAAAAGAGTTTAAAACGATCAAAAATTGGCTGTCTCAAGGAGCACTTGCACCAACAAATGATGAGATAAAATTCTCTAAAACTCCATCATCAAAAGCACAGAAAATGATCAAAGATTTTGAACTTTTTCTCAATACTCAAAATGCAAAACATATTATGAGTGCAAGATATATTTATGAACATCTTTTTTTGGCACATATTGCATTTGAAGGAGCAGATGGGGAGTTTTTTGAACTAGTTCGATCAACTACACCTTCCCCAATGGCAATTGATATTATCCCAACTCTTCGTCCTTATGATGATCCTAAAGTTGAGAAATTTTACTATCGATTTAGAAAGATACACTCTACAATTGTGTATAAAACACATCTCGTATATACTTTGAGTGAAAAAAAACTTGCACGATATAATGATCTCTTTATCAAAACGCAATGGAATGAGATCCCTTATGTAGTAGGGCATAAGGTTGACTATAACGAAGAGCCATTTAAAGTTTTTGCTCAGATTCCTGAAGATTCACGATATAAATTTTTACTTGATGATTCTGAGTATATCATCAGAACATTTATTCGAGGTCCGGTATGTAAGGGACAAATCGCTTTAAATGTCATTCGAGATCATTTTTGGGTGATGTTTATGGATCCAAAGTATGATCTGTCTTTAGGTCATACTGGATTTTTCAGTAAAGAGTATGAAAATCTCAAAATGCCAATTGAAGATGGAAGTGATGTGCGACTTTTAGAAACTTTTAGTGATAAGTATATTGATTCAGCTATACAATATAATGAAAATAGACAAAAAATATATGATGAAACCTATAAAAATGGACTAGATATACAGAGTATTTGGAAAGGTGACGATGCAAAAAGTTCCCCATTTTTAACTGTGTATAGACATTTTGATAGTGCTTCATTGCATCGTGGTGCTCTTGGTGGATTGCCTAAGACTGCTTGGGTGATCGATTATCCTTTATTGGAGCGAATATATTATGCTCTTGTAGCAGGATTTGATGTGTATGGAAATGTAGGGCATCAAGTTTCTACACGAAGATATATGAATAGACTTCGAGTAGAAGGGGAAACAAACTTTTTAAATCTTCTTCCTCAAAATGAGAGAGAAGAGATATTTAAATTGTGGAATCTTGAAGCAGAAAATGAAGAAACCCATTTTTTTTCAAAAAGAGAAAGCGGTATCGTATATAAAAAGATTGATTCTAAAAGAGAGATTATTGAAAGAGTTGTAAATGAGCATCTTTTAAAAAGTACTGGTATTGGATTTGATGATTTAAATTATCTCTATGCAGATGAGAGAGTGCCTAAATTGCCAACAAAATATGATAGATATTCTGATTATACACAAGCTTTTAAGTCTCTAATAAAACAAGGATTACCTTTTATTCAAGCAGTAAATGGACAACAGTCAAATTTGGCATATATAAAAATAGCAAATACTCCAACAAATGAGGATCAGGTTTTTTCAGTAATTGTAAATAGATGGCATGACAATGTTTC
>JBASAI010000381.1:0-6216 GCA_049650525.1 Arcobacteraceae bacterium | reverse complement strand
CATTTGTATAACAATAATATATAATATTAACCATACAAAAATTAAAGGACGAATTATGAGCGCAGGAAAAAGATTTAGAGAAGCATTAAAAGAAGAAACACCATTACAAATTGTTGGTGCTGTTAATGCATACAGTGCATTACAAGCAACAAAAGTAGGATATAAAGCATTATATCTTTCAGGTGCAGGTGTTGCAAATTCATCATACGGTTTACCAGATTTAGGTATGACTATGTTAGAAGATGTATGTATTGATATTAGAAGAATTACTTCTATTACTGATGTACCTCTTTTAGTAGATGCAGATACAGGTTGGGGACATGCATTTAATATTGCTAGAACTGTTCAAGAGATGACAAAAGCAGGTGCTGCTGGGATTCATATTGAAGATCAAGTTGCTGCTAAAAGATGTGGACATAGACCAAATAAAGAGTTAGTATCAACTGAAGAGATGTGTGACAGAATCGTTGCTGCTGTTTCTGGTAAAACTGATCCAGAATTTGTTATTATGGCTCGAACAGATGCACATGCATCAGAAGGTCAACAAGCTGCAATTGATAGAGCATTAGCATATGTTGAAGCTGGAGCAGATATGATTTTTGCTGAAGCGATTCATACTTTAAAAGAATACAAAGAATTTACAGATGTTATCAAAGTTCCAGTATTAGCAAATATTACAGAATTTGGTGCAACTCCAATGTTTACAACAGAAGAGCTAGGTTCAGTAGGAATCTCTATGGTTCTTTACCCATTATCAGCATTTAGAGCAATGAATAAAGCTGCACTTAATGTTTATCAAGACCTAAGAGAGAAAGGTACACAAGAAGGTACTTTAGACACAATGCAAACAAGAATGGAACTTTACGATATGTTAGGATACCATGAGTATGAAGAAAAAATGGATGCATTATTTACAAAGGGTAAAGCTAAGTAATTAGCTTTATCGACATAAAAAATAAAAAATAAGGAATAATTATGAGTACTACAACAGCATTTAAACCAAAAAAATCAGTTGCACTTTCAGGTACATCTGCAGGAAATACTGCAATTTGTACAGTTGGTAAAACTGGAAATGATTTACATTATAGAGGGTATGATATCTTAGAATTTGCTGACAAAGCAGAGTTTGAAGAGATTGCATATTTAATTGTTCATGAAAAATTACCTAACAAAGAAGAACTAAAAGCGTACAAAGAAAAATTACGATCTTTTAGAGATATTCCAAATGGTGTAAAAGTAGCTTTAGAGCAACTTCCTAAAACATGTCATCCTATGGATGTTATGAGAACTGGTTGTTCAGTTTTAGGTGCACTTAATCAAGAAGATGAAGCTCATCCAAAAGCAGCTGCTCAAGATATCATCAACAGACTTATGGGATCTTTTTCATCTATTTTACTTTACTGGTACCATTTCGCTTACAACAACAAAAGAATCGATGTTGTAACTGATGATGATACTGTTGGTGGACATTTTTTACATCTTTTACATGGTGAAAAACCAAGAGAATCTTGGGTAAAAGCTATGCATGTATCTTTAATTCTTTATGCTGAGCATGAATTTAATGCTTCAACATTTACAAGTAGAGTAATTGCTGGAACAAATTCTGATATGTATTCTTGTATCACTGGTTCTATTGGAGCATTAAGAGGTCCTAAACATGGTGGAGCTAACGAAGTTGCGTTTAGAATTCAAGAGCGATATGCATCTGCAGATGAAGCTGAAAAAGATATCAAAGAAAGAATGGCGAAAAAAGAGATCATTATTGGTTTTGGACATCCTGTTTATACTACAAGTGATCCTCGAAATGTAGTGATCAAAAAAGTTGCAAAAACTTTATCTGATGAAAACAACGATACACTAATGTATGATGTAGCAGAAAGAATTGAGACAATTATGTGGGATGCTAAAAAAATGTTCCCTAATCTTGACTGGTTCTCTGCTGTTTCTTATAACCAAATGGGTATTCCTACAGATATGTTTACTCCAATATTTATTATTGCAAGAGTTACAGGATGGGGTGCACATGTTATCGAACAAAGAGAAGATGGAAAAATCATTCGACCATCAGCTACTTATACAGGTCCTGAAGGTTTAAAATTCGTTCCTATAGAAGAGCGATAAGAACTTAAAAATCTTCCATATTCAAGTGCCTCTTTGGCAAACACAAAAGGGGTGAGTTTCTACTCATCCTTTTCAATTTTAACTAAATGGATATACACATATGACAAACACAAAATATCTTAAAAAATTAGAAGGTTTCGACACAAGCTTTTATGATGTAAAAGCAGCTGTAGAAGATATCACTCCTGGTTCTTTTGAAAAACTAAACTATATTTCAAGAGTATTAGCAGAAAACTTATTGAGAAAATGTCCAAGCGAAGAACTAGAAGATTCACTTGTACAATTGATCGAAAAAAGAACAGACAAAGATTTTCCTTGGTATCCATCAAGAGTTGTAACTCACGATATCTTAGGTTTAACTGCATTAGTTGATTTAGCTGGTTTAAGAGAAGCCGTTGAAGCTGGTGGAGGAGATCCTAAGCAAGTAAATCCTGTTGTTCCTACACAACTTATTGTTGATCACTCACTTGCAGTAGAATGTGGTGGATTTGATCCAGATGCGTTCCAAAAAAATAGAGATATCGAAGATAGAAGAAATGCAGATAGATTTCACTTTATCAACTGGACTAAAGAATCATTTAACAATGTAGATGTTATTCCTCCAGGAAATGGTATCATGCACCAAATCAACCTTGAAAAAATGTCTCCAGTTATTCACAATATTGATGGTATTGCATCTCCTGATACACTTGTTGGTACTGATTCACATACTCCACATGTTGATGCTTTAGGTGTTTATGCACTTGGTGTTGGTGGACTTGAAGCTGAAAATGTAATGCTTGGAAACCCATCTTATATGAGAGTTCCTGAAGTTATCGGTGTAAAAGTTATTGGTGTAAGAGCTCCTGGTATTACTGCAACTGATATTGCTTTAACATTAACTTCTTTCTTAAGAGAAAAAAATGTTATTTCTGCATTTTTAGAGTTCTTTGGTGAAGGTTTAAAATATTTAAACTTAGGAGATCGTGCAACAATTTCAAATATGACTCCTGAATATGGTGCAAGTGCGGCTATGTTTGGTATCGATGAGCAAACTTTAGACTACTTAACACTTACAGGTAGAGAATCAGAGCAAGTAAAACTTGTTGAAGCATATGCTAAAGCAAATGGTTTATGGGCAACAGAATTAACAAAAGCTACATATGCTAGAGAGCTTGTATTTGATTTATCAACAGTATCAAGAAGTTTAGCAGGTCCATCAAAACCACATCATTTAGTACCTACAAATACTTTAAAAGCTGAAGGTTTAATCAAAGACTATAAAGAAGAAGATGAAAATAAAATCCCTGATGGTGGTATCTTAATTGCCGCAATTACATCTTGTACAAACACTTCAAACCCTAGAAATGTTATCGCTGCTGGTTTACTTGCTAAAAAAGCAAATGAACTTGGACTCAAAAGAAAACCATGGGTTAAATCTTCACTTGCACCAGGATCAAAAGTAGTTGAAACATATTTAAATGATGCAAAACTTCTTCCAGAGTTAGAAAAATTAGGTTTTGGTATCGTTGGATTTGCATGTACTACTTGTAATGGTATGTCAGGAGCACTTGATCCTAAAATTCAAAAAGAAGTTGTAGATAACGATATCTATACTACTGCTGTACTTTCTGGAAACAGAAACTTTGATGGAAGAATCCACCCATATGTAAAAGAAGCTTTCTTAGCATCACCTGCACTTGTTGTTGCGTATGCATTAGCTGGATCTATTCGATTTGATATCGAAACTGATTCTTTAGGAAATGACAAAAATGGTAACCCTATTACATTAAAAGATTTATGGCCAACAGATGAAGAGATCAATGCAGTTGAAAAAGCTTCTGTACGACCTGAAATGTTTGATGCTATTTATGATCCAATGTTTGCAAAAAGTGCGTTAGGTGATATCGAGATTTCTCCATTTTATAACTTGAATACACAATCAACATATATCAACAAGCCTCCATACTGGGAAGCTGAATATATGGAAATGCCAGCATTAAAAGGTATGAGACCATTAGGTGTATTTCCTGATAATATCACTACTGATCACTTATCTCCATCAAATGCTATCTTACCGACATCTGCTTCTGGTGAGTATTGTTTAAAAATGGGACTTCCTGTTGAAGATCTGAACTCTTATGCTACACATAGAGGGGATCATAATACAGCTTCAAGAGCTACATTAGCAAATCCAAAACTTTTTAACGAAATGGTTAGAAATGAAGATGGAACTGTTAAACAAGGTTCATTGACTAAAATCATGCCAGAAGGTACTGAGAGTAGAATGTGGGAAGCTATTGAGACTTATACTCAAAGAAAACAACCACTTATTATCATTGCTGGTACTAACTATGGTCAAGGGTCTTCAAGAGACTGGGCTGCAAAAGGTGTAAGACTTGCAGGTGTTGAAGTTTTAATTGCTGAGTCAATTGAAAGAATTCACAGAACAAACCTTGTTGGAATGGGTGTTTTACCATTACAATTTCAAGCGGGTGATACAAGAGCTACTTATGCTATAGATGGATCTGAAGTATTTGATATCGAAGGTGAAATCACTCCTAGATGTGACTTAACAGTTGTTATGACACGAGCAAATGGTGATGTTGTTAAATTCACAGTTTTATGTAGACTTGATACTTCAGCTGAAGTTGATGTATACAAAAATGGTGGTATTTTACAAAAATTCGCTAAAGATGTTATCGCTTCTTCTAAAAAATAAGAACTTATAACACAACACTTTTAGGGCATTGCCCTAAAAGTATTTAAAAGAAATTATTCAATTTTTTCTCAATACTTTTAAACATTAAAAAATCAAATACAAGGAAAAGACAATGGCATACAAACCACAATTTAAAGTAAAAGCAACTTATATGAGAGGTGGTACTTCAAAAGGTACTTTTTTTAATATTGCAGATCTTCCACAAGAGGCACAAGAAAATACAAAAAAAAGAGATAAACTTCTTCAAAGAATCGTAGGATCTCCTGATGTATACAAAAAACAGATGGATGGTATGGGTGGAGCGAGTTCATCTACATCAAAAGCTATCTTAGTTGGTAAATCTGAGGTTGCAAATCATGATGTAGACTACTATTTTTGTCAAGTTTCTATCGATAAAGATTTTGTTGATATGAGTGGAAACTGTGGAAACTTATCTTCTGCTGTTGGACCATTTGCTATTCATGAAGGTTTAGTTGATAATGTTCCTGAAGATGGAGTTTGTTGTGTACGAATCTGGCAAGCAAATATCAAAAAAACTATTTTATGTTATGTAACTATGGAAAATGGAATGGTAAAAGAGATGGGTGACTATGAGATCGATGGTGTTGCGTTTCCAGCAGAAGAGATTCAGCTAGAATTTGTAGAGCCTGTTGATCCATCTGAAGAGTTATTCCCTACAGGAAACCTAATCGATGATTTAGAAGTTGAGGGTGTTGGTACATTTAAAGCGACTATGATCACAGCAGGTATTCCTACAGTGTTTGTAAACGCTGCTGATATCGGATACAAAGGAACAGAACTTCAAGATGATATTAACTCAGACACTGTTGCACTAGAAAGATTTGAAAAGATCAGAATTGCAGGGGCTCTTAAAATGGGTGTTATGAAATATGCTTCTGATGCACTTACTCAACAACACACTCCAAAAATCGCATTTGTATCTCCTGCACAAGATTTTATTACATCAAGTGGAAAAGAAGTAAAAGCAAATGAGATGGACTTACATGTAAGAGCCTTATCTATGCAACAACTTCACCATGCGATGATGGGAACAGCTTCGGTTGCGATCGGTGTTGCTGCGTGTATTCCTGGAACTTTAGTAAACATAGCTTCTGGTGGTGGAGAAAAAGATACAGTTACTTTTGGTCATCCGTCAGGTGCTATCAAAGTGGGAGCAATTTTGAGTGAAGAAAATGGTAAATTTATAGTAGAAAAAGCAAGTATGAGTAGAAGTGCTCGTATTATCATGGATGGAAATGTTCATGTACCAGCAGGAACTATGGACTTATAAAAGCCATAGTTTTTTTACTATAAAAAAAGCCCCTTCGTTTAAAACTAAGGGGCTTGTTTATATCTCAGAAATGCTTATTTTTGAGATTCAGTTACGATTTTGT
>JBASAI010000380.1:0-1628 GCA_049650525.1 Arcobacteraceae bacterium | reverse complement strand
GATCATTCAATTTAAGCTTTTCAAACTCTCGTTTGTCTGTCTTGCTTTGTGGATGGGATTATAATAGGTTTTTTCTTTATTGTCAAGAGGTTTTGCTTTGCTGGAGCTTAAATTTTGAAATTCTTTTATTTGGGTGTTTTAAATTCTTTATAGTTTACTTTTAACGCGAGGAGAGTTAGGTGATTGAAATAATTTTAGTGCAGTACTAGTCATCTTAGAATTAAGTACATCATTCATATCTAAATCTTGCTGTGCAGATGTTGGATTAGTTACACTACTCATACTTGCAACACAACTAGTAAGTTGCTCACAATTATCCTGTTGTGGCTCTTGATACTCTTTTTTTTCAACAACTGCTACAGTTGGATGAATTATCCTGGCCATATCCTTCGCTGGTTCTTTTTGTATTTTTTCAAAATCAAGTTGTGTATTTAACCCGTAAACCTCTGAAACAAACATTTTAATATGTGCAAAATTTTTATACAATTTTACTTTGCATTCACCTTCAGCAGCACTATTTATTTTTAATACATTATTTTCATATGATGAAAATGTAAAACTTCGTTCAAAACATTCACCTAACTCATAACTTTTTTCATATATTACTGCTATGAGTTTTTTAAATTTTACTCGGTTTTCATCTTCTACAATAATTTCTTTTTTTACAGGCTCTGATTGAATCTCTTCTATAGGATCTTCTAGTTTTTTCTCTACTTGAGGTAATGAAGTTTCATTTGTATGGCTTATTACCTCTGTTTTTTCTACTTGATCTATTACTTCATCAATTGTTTTTAAATTTACAGCTTCAGACATTTTGGATAAAGTTAAAATTAAAACAAATATACTATCACTATTCATGTTTAATAACTGTTTCGAGTCTGCAATGATTCGAATAAAACGATCAAATAAATATAATTCAAATTTGACATCTTTAAGAAGCATTTTTTGTTTTAAGTATATGCTAATCTCATCTAAAACTTGCCCTATTTCATAACTTTCAAGAGATTCTACAATAGGCCGTATATCTTCTTTATTTAAAATACTATCAAAAATTTTATCCATAAAAATAGGATCAATCATACCTAACATCTCAGTTACTAAAGAAGCTGTAATAATTCCTTTTGAATATATAATAGCTTGGTCCATCAAAGTTAATGTATCTCGTAAGCTACCTTGTCCAGCTCGTGTTAATATATCTAATGCTCCTGTTTCAAATTCGATATCTTCTACATTTAAAATATGACTTAAATGATGCACAATATTTTTATCAGAGATCTTTTTAAATCTAAAATGCTGTGTTCTACTTAAAATTGTTGCTGGTAATTTTAAAGGATCTGTAGTTGCAAGTATGAATTTCACAAAAGATGGTGGTTCTTCTAATGTTTTGAGTAAAGCGTTAAATGCTTGAGTTGTAAGCATATGAACTTCATCAATGATAAAAACTTTATATAATGCACTCGTAGGCTTATATTTTGTGTGCTCTATCAAATCTTTGATATCATCAATTCCCCTATTTGAAGCTGCATCCATTTCTATAATATCTAAGTGTCTATTTTCATTTGCACTTACACAGCTTTGGCACACCTCACATGGTTTTGAAGTTGGTGCATTTTCACAGACTAATGCTT
>JBASAI010000379.1:0-2982 GCA_049650525.1 Arcobacteraceae bacterium | reverse complement strand
CTTTAAAGTAATCATAAATATCATCTATTGTATACCATTTTTCATCTATTAAAACTTCTGATCCCAAAATCGCTCTAATAATGATATTCTCATCTTTTTTATTGATAAGCTTAGTTTTTAATGGTGATATTATTCTATATGGATTGATAGACTTGATATCATTTTTCTTCATATTCTTATTTTCATAAAACTTTTCTATATTGATACTCAAAGAAAGAGCAATAGTATTATCAAGTATTTGCTTCATCTCATAGCTATCGATGATAAAATTCTCTTCATATTGTTTCATAAAAGATATGATATCATCAAACTCTCCGCGAATATCTATTTTCATATTATTTTGTGAGATCTTTGTCTCAACTAAATCGATATGATATTTTTTAACTGTACCATTAAGATGTTGATAAACTTCCAAATTTGACAATCTTTTAAGTTCTGTTTTTACTCGTTTTTGCACCACTTTTTGTATGTGTTGTGATGTATTTGGAAATAATTTATCTTCTATCTCTTCATAAAATACAAATACCAAGATATAACACATCAGTACAATACCGTAAAGCTGTATCTGTTCTATTCTCTTCAATTCTTCAAATCTCTTTTTAATACTCAATAGTCACCTCGAGTACATAAAGTTTTTCTGACTCATCGAATTTGAGTGATTTTATTTTGAGTCTTTTTTTATAATGATTTGTAAACTCTAGCAATGCTGATTTTGTAAAATGTGAAAGTGTTGTTGTGATGGTACTATTTCTATAGTTTACTTTTTCAAGTCCAATTTTATAAGTAGAAATATTTTCAAATAATTTTAATGAATCATTAAGAATCATTATTTTATTTTTGACTTGAGGTATGATCTCTTTTTGAGTAGGAACTATGACACTTTTGTTATCAGCATAATAGGTAAAATATATACTTATAACCAAAAACAGTAGTCCGCTAGCACACAAAATAGTAAATATTTTAAACGCTTTTGACTCATCTAATGGATATTTTTTATTGGAATTTGGTATATCAATTGAAGTATCTAAGTTTTTTATCTCTTCATCAGAAACACGAATCAGCTCAAAATCATCGATTTTATAGATCTGTTTGAGATATAAAATAATCTCATCATCTTCAATCGCAGTGATCTCTTTAAAGATTAATATTTCTTGATTTTTAGTAACCACTAAATAACCATCTGTAACGAATACTTTTATTCTTTCATTATTGTTTTGAGCAGATTTATTGGCGATGATTATTCCTGGCTCAAGTACTATATCTTCAGAAGTTTTTTCGTAAAAAAGTACCTCATAAGTAAGTGTAGAAATATTATAATAAAACTGAAAATGACAGTTTTTTGGAGTAGTTGGAGTTTTACTTTTAATTGCCGTTCGAAGAGATGATAAAATATACCTCTTTCCTATGGGCTCAGTTACCTTAATGCTTAGGGTGAAAATTTCATCAGCATTAAGGATTTTCATTTATGAGTCTACTTCTTTAGTCAAAGTTATATCCCATTTCACTAAGTGAAGTTTTATTTTTTGTCCACCCTTTTTTTACTGATACAAAAAGTTCGAGATATACTTTTTTCTGCGTAAGTCTCTCGATTTTTTTTCTTGCATTGTAACCGATTCGTTTAATCGCCACCGCATTTTTTCCGATGATCATCCCTTTTTGAGTTGATTTTTCTACTACTATTGTTGCTTTGATAACATCCACATTATCTTTTTCTTCAACACGATCAATAACAACATCTGCTTCGTATGGAATCTCATCACTGATATTTTCAAAAATAGATTCTCGGATAAACTCTCGATATATCTCTCGCAAATGTGAAGTGGTCATAATCTCTGTATCAAACAAAGGGGGCGAATCAGGAAGATGTTTTACAATCGCATCCAAAATATCTTTTTCGCGTGTTCCTTTTTTAATAGAAACAGGAATAAGAGATTCGTATTTATCATCAAATTGTTTATACTCTTCTATTTTATCAAACACTTCTGCATCACTTACAAAATCTGTTTTTGTTAAAAGCAAGATATGTTTTGTATTTTTTGTATTTTTAATTAAAAAATCTTCATAATGCTTCACTTTATCAGTCACAGGAGCCAAATACAAAATCAGATCACAATCCCCAATCGCTTTTAAAGCTTCTTCGAGCATAAATTGATTGATCAATTTTTCATTTTCATGAATACCGGGAGTATCTATAAATACTATTTGATCTTCACCATTCATTACGATCACATTTGATCGCTTTCTTGTCGCATTTGCTTTGTGTGAAACCATCGTTATTTTTTCACCCACAAGCCAGTTAAGTAGTGAGCTTTTTCCAGCATTTGGTCTTCCCACAGTTGCTACAAATCCACATTTTGTTTCTATCAATTTTTTTCCTTTTTATATATCGCTTTGTTCTTGTTTTCTTTTTTGTATTTAAATACTTTGAAATATATATTATTATACAATACTTTTAATGAAAGATAAACTATTTGAAAAACCAATAAAAAAACAATTTGAATTTGATGAAGATGTTGCGTCTGTTTTTGACGATATGCTCTCTCGTTCTGTTCCACATTATGCTGATATGCTGGATCTTACAACTTCGTTTGCATTAAAATATTTAGATGATAAAAGTGTAGTGTATGATCTTGGATGTTCAACAGCAACCACACTCATCAATATCGCTAAAAATAGTACCCATTCTTTAGAGCTAGTAGGAATAGACACTTCAAATGCGATGCTCAAAAGAGCCCAACAAAAATCAAATGCTTTTGGAATAGATATCAAGTTTATTGAAGATGATATTTTTAATGTAGATTTTAAAAAATCAAATGTGATCATCTCAAACTACACACTGCAGTTTATTCGTCCGATGCAAAGAGAAAAACTAATTAAAAAAATCTACGATTCACTTGAAGTGGGTTCTGTATTTATTTTTAGTGAAAAAGTGATCACCGATAATAAAATTTTAAATAAACAATTTATCGATGAGTATTATGA
>JBASAI010000378.1:0-1699 GCA_049650525.1 Arcobacteraceae bacterium | reverse complement strand
GTTCTATATTCATCTTTTTATCAAGTTTGATATAGGCTTTTGCTATTTTACTATTTCCCATATCGATGATAACTTTTGCTCTTCTTAAAGCCGTGATAGCTTCTTCGATGATGATAAACATCGCTTCTATCTCTTCATCTTTTTTTATGTTTTCTGGGAAACTATTTATCATCAACGATTCACCCTCTTCAAGAGTAGTTCCACTTAGTTTGTGATATAAGTGATCTGCGATAAATGGCATAAAAGGAGATACCATTTTGAGTGTTTCCTTGAAAATACTTCCAAGTTCTACGATACTGTTTTTATCACCTTTTGAATACTCAATACCCCAGTCACAAAATTCATTCCATACAAATTTGTACAGTTCTGATGCTGCTTCATTAAATTTAAATGTTTCTAAATTTTCTCGTACACTATCAACTGCTTTTGAGAGTCTACTTTGCATATAAAGTCCAAGTGGAGTTTTGATCTCGATATCTTTTAAGTCTGCAAATGTATCTACATTGAGTTGTAAAAAGTTTGTTGCATTGTAAAGTTTGTTTGTAAAGTTTCTAAACTGTTCTAAGTTTTTTTCACCTAGTTTGATATCTCTACCTTGAACAGCTAAATATGCTAAAGTAAATCGAATGATATCAGCAGAATGTGCTTCAACCATATCAAGTGGATCGATTACATTCCCTTTTGATTTTGACATCTTTGCACCTGTCTCATCTCTTACGAGTGCGTGCATATAGATATCTTTAAATGGAAGTTCGTTTTCAAAGTGATCACTCATCATCATCATACGAGCTACCCAAAAGAACATAATATCAAAACCAGTGATAAGTAATGAGTTTGGAAAAAAGTCTTCCATATCTGTAGAGTTATAGAGCTCTTCTAGTTTACCGTTATTTCCCCATCCTAAAGGTGACATCGCCCAAAGAGCTGAACTAAACCAAGTATCAAGTACATCTGGATCTTGTGTATAGTTTTTACTTCCACATTTTGGACATGCTTCAGGAGCATCTGCTTTATCTGCCCATTGGTGATTACAAGTTGCATCATCACATGTAAACACAGGAATTCTGTGTCCCCACCAAAGTTGTCTAGAAATACACCAAGGTCGAAGCTCATCCATCCAAGCTGAATATGAGTTTATCCAGTGTGCTGGGTGAAAGTTGTTGTTTGCTTTTGTTTTTTCTATAGAGTTTTTAGCGATATCTTCACTTAAAAACCATTGCTCAGAGATAAATGGTTCAACTATATTACCACATCTATAACAGTGTCCAACTTGATGAACATGGTCTTCAATTTTGATGATATATCCAGCTTCTTCTAAAGCTTTTACGATGATCGGTCGAGCTTCGAGTCTTTCAAGTCCTTTAAACTCTCCACAGTATTCATTTAAAATACCAGCTTCATCAAATACTTTGATAAATTCTAAATCGTGTCGTTTCCCAACTTCATAATCGTTTTGATCATGTGCAGGTGTCACTTTTACCACACCAGTTCCAAACTCCATATCAACATGAGTATCTGTGATAACTTTGATTTTTCTCTCAGTTAAAGGAAGTAATACCTCTTTTCCGACGATACTTGTATATCTTGTATCATCTGGATGTACCATAATAGCAGTATCTCCAAAATATGTTTCAGGACGAGTAGTAGCAACTTCAAGTTGCCCAGAACCATCTGCAAACTTATAAATCATAGTATAAAA
>JBASAI010000377.1:0-3691 GCA_049650525.1 Arcobacteraceae bacterium | reverse complement strand
AGCCAGAAGAGTTTATTTTGATGGATGGAAAAACAGTGCAAAAAAATAGAAAAGCGATCATCGATGAATGGCTGCAAGCGATACAAAAATAATAATGTTTAAAAATGTAAAAAGATTCAAAAGTTCTACTTTTTTAGGTGGGGCATTATCTTTTGCATTATTATCCTTTGCTTTTTTGATATTTTATACACTATACACTGCTCAAGATACCAATCTTTTTTCTCAAATTGATAGTAAAATATACGGATTATTACAATTTACCCTTTTTCAAGCTTTTCTATCGACTTTTTTTTCAATATTTATAGGATTATTGTTAGCATGGGCTTTAATGCACCAAAATAAGTTTCGAGGGCGATCGATTTTAATCGCTTTATTTTCATCTTCTTTAGTACTTCCTACACTTATTGTTGTTTTTGGAATTATTGGTATTTTTGGAAGACAAGGATATATAAATCAGTTAAGTCTTTATATTTTTGATACTTCGTTTGGTACTTACTTATATGGGTTAAGTGGTATTTTACTCGCGCATGTTTATCTCAATGCTTCTTTTGCTTTGCGTTCATTATTACATGGTTTTGAATCGATTCCAAAAGAAAAGTATAAACTTGCAAAAAGTTTAAATTTTTCAACATTACAATGTTTTTATTATGTAGAATATCCTGCTTTAAAGTCAAGTTTATTAAGTATCGCTTCTACAATATTTTTACTTTGTTTTACTTCTTTTGCTGTTGTACTTTTACTTGGTGGAAATCCTAGTTATAATACTCTTGAAGTTGCTATTTATGAAGCGGTGAAGTTGGATTTTGATATTGGACTGGCTTTAAAACTGGCACTTATTCAGTTGAGTATTTCAGCTGTACTTGTGGTGTTGTCTTCCTCTTTTAAAATAAATGTGAGTAATATTAAAACAAATCAACAAAGTATTTTTTGGAAAAATTCTAAAAAAATCCAAACGGTTCAATGGTGTATCATATCTATTTTTACATTCTTTTTTATCTCACCTTTGGTGGTCATTTTTTTAGATGGATTGAGTGCTAATTTTGTCAAAATATTTACAGATACAGTTTTTATACAAGCATTTTCTACCTCTATTACTTTAGCAACAATATCAAGTATCATAACACTTATAGTCGCCATATTTTTGAGTAATACAAGACGAAACTTTAGTTTAGAGACACGTTTAGCAACAAATCCGTTTTCTAAGATATTGAATCTTATTGTTGCGTTTTCGGGGAATATTTATCTAGCTATTCCTTCTTTGGTATTGGGTCTTGGTTTTTTTATGATCTATCAGAAATATGATGGATCGTTGGTACTTTGGTCAACGATAGCACTCATTACTGCAAATGTTTTGATGTCTTTGCCTTTTGCTTTAGCTGTGATCGCTCCTGCTATGCAGAAAATTGCCAAACGATATGATAAACTCTCTTTTTCTTTAGGACTAGGTAGTTTTCAAAGATACAAAGAGATAGAATTGCCTTATTTAAAATCATCTTTGGCGTATGTTTTTGCTTTGTCATTTTGTTTTTCACTAGGAGATTTAGGTATCATTGCACTTTTTGGATCCGATGAATTTATCACATTGCCGTGGTATTTATATCAACTTATGGGCTCATACAATACAAATGATGCAGCAGGTGTAGCGCTGATACTTTTAGTGCTAGTACTCGCTGTATTTATTTTGATACCGAGAATATTTAGGGGTAAAAATGCTTAAAATAAAAGATTTACAATATCAGTATAAAGATGCAGCTACAAAAGAAAAGTATACTTATAATTTAGAAGTCAAAGAAAAAGAGATTGTAGCCATACTAGGGCAAAGTGGAAGCGGAAAATCGACACTTTTAGATTTGATAGCTGGTTTTGTAGAGCCTACAAATGGAAGTATTCTTCTTAATCAAAATAAACTTTTAAATCTCAGTGTAGAAAAAAGACCTATGAGTATTTTGTTTCAAAATCACAATCTTTTTGAGCATTTAGATGTACAGAAAAATATTTTATTAGGACTTGGCAAAACAAATGCTGATGATATTAAAAGAGTGCATCATATTTTAAAAAAAGTGGGATTAGAAAAGTTTGAATATTCACTCTCTTCACAACTCTCAGGTGGACAACAACAACGCGTTGCATTAGCTCGAGTGTTACTTAGAAATGAACCAATACTCTTACTCGATGAACCTTTTACAGGACTGGATGAGCAAACAAAAGTAGTGATGTTGGATTTGGTGAAAAGTATCACAGAAGAATACAATCTACATACCATAATGGTAACGCATGATATAAATGATTGTAAGCGAATCGCTTCTGCTGTTTATACCATGAAAAACTATTCACTTACAAAAGAATCTTCACATAATTGATATGTGAAGATAGAAGTGTTATTGAGCTTTTTTCTTCTCGATTTGTTTTATATTGATAAGCATTAAAACAGAAACGATAAATGCTATTACAAAAAATCCAGAAAATACATAGAGAGTTTGAGAATAGCTTCCTGTCATATCTTTTACAATAGAGATGATAAGTGGACCAACAAGTCCAGCTGCTGCCCATGCTGTTAAGATATATCCATGAATTGCACCGAGTTCTTTTGTACCAAAAATATCTCCTATATAAGCAGGAATAGCAGCAAATCCACCACCATAACACGACATGATAAAATACAACACTACTTGAAAAACGATGATATCAGTAATCGACGGTAGCATATAAAAAGCCACAGCTTGTGTAGCAAAAAAGATGATATAAACAATAGGACGAGTCAAATAGTCAGACAATGCTGCCCAAAATATTCTTCCTGCACCATTAAAAATTCCCATAAGACCAACAGCTGCAGCTGCTGCAATCGCTGAGATCCCTACAACTTCTTGTAGAAGTGGAGAAGCCACACCAATAATAGCGATACCACAAGTAATATTTAGAAATAACATAATCCACAAACCATAAAATCGAGGCGTTTTGATAGCTTCACTTAGTCCCAACATCTCCAAATCTTTTTTGATCTTTTTTGAACCATCTTCTATCTTTTGTTTATATTTTTCTGGCATATAGTTTTTGGGTGGTCCCTCTAAGTACAATGCTGATAAAAACATCACAACAAAATAAAAAGCTCCCAAAATAAAAAATGTATTTGCAATACCAACTGCTTCTATTAAGATTTTAATAGTTGGTCCCCAAATAGCAGATGCAAAACCAAATCCCATGATCGCTAGCCCTGTAGCCATTCCTCTTTTATCTGGAAACCATTTTACCAATGTTGAAACAGGAGAAATATATCCTATCCCTAAACCACAGCCACCTAAGACTCCATAAAAAAAGTATAAAAGCATTTTTGATTCCATCATGATGGCAAGTCCAGCTCCCATGGTTCCTAGTCCAAAAAGTGATGCAGCGATGAGTGCAGAAACTCTCGGACCATTTCTCTCTACAAATTTCCCCATAAGTGCAGCGGATAATCCTAAAAATAAAATCGCTATACTAAAAGTGATCGTCACATCTGTTAAAGTCCAGTTGAGTTGTTCTTGGATTGGATTTACATACACACTCCATGCGTACACAGAACCTATACATAAATGCACTCCAACAGCACTAAGAGCCATAAGCCACCTATTTTTTTCTGTCATATAATCTCCTTCTTTCAAATAAAACGGATTTTATCAAAATTTATATAAAAGTTGTAATTTCCTTCATTAAG
>JBASAI010000376.1:0-7088 GCA_049650525.1 Arcobacteraceae bacterium | reverse complement strand
CTTGACAACTCTAATCCATAAGGATCATTTCCATTTTGACATGCTTCAAAAAGTGAACCAGTAAGATAGTTTCTAAAGATAAACTCAAACTGTACAACTTCTCCATCAATTTCGGCTTCTAAAGGCTTACAAAGCTCCATAAATTGACATCTTTTAGCGACACTAACACTTGGATCTATTGTTTCATCTAAGATTGCTGTTCGTATCCCTGATTCTCTTGCAAATGCTGCACCACTATTGGAAATAGCAGTTTGCCAAATCCCTTTTTCTTCAATCTCAAGATTTAAAGGGATATCAAATACAGAACATCGATCACTTCGTACTAATAATACTTTTGCATCAGCACCGGGACAAGTATAAAGATCCGCATTTTTCCCTATATAAAATAAATTATATCCTAAATCTTCAAGCTCTTTTAGCCCTTTTTGTGTTGTAGTTTTTTTTGACTCTGGCCAAAGACCAAGCTTTGTAATCTCATTTATATTCATCGTGTATTGTCCTTTTATTTGTTCATTATTAAAAGTGATTTTAAGATATCGATACCATTTTTAAGTTGATTATCTAACATTATCATCTCGTCTGTGATGATATCTTTCTTTGTATCTTCTTTTTTTACTGCATCTTCTTTTTTAGATTTTGTTTTCTTTGCATCTTTTACAGAGGGTTCATCTTCTTCTATTTTTTCTAACTCACCTTCAAGATGTTTTCTCATATTTGATTCTTTGAGTTTAAAAGCAGATTCTGATTCTGATAAAACTTTTCCTGGAAAAACTTTAATATCAGGTACGATTCCTTTTGCTTGAATCGTTCTTCCACTTGGTAAATAATATTTTGCAATTGTTAACTTTATAGCTTCACTTCCATCATCATTGATAGGGATAATTCTTTGAACTGACCCTTTTCCAAAGGTATCTTCACCTACAATAACAGCTCTTTTTAAATCTTGTAATCCACCAGCAACAATCTCACTAGCACTCGCACTTCCACCATTTACTAAAACAACCATAGGTACATCTGTCACTGTAGCTCGTGAAGTTGCTGTAAACTCTTCATTTTCTCTTTCATCTTTCCCTTTTTGAGAAACGATCACACCTTTATTTACAAATAAGTCAACTGTTTCAATCGCTTGACCTAACTGTCCACCTGGATTGTTTCTTAAGTCAAGAACAATTGCTTTTGTTGTTTTTGCGTGCTCTTTAATAGCTTTTCGTAAATCAGTAGAAACTTTCATATCCATAAATGAAGAGATTCTTAAATATAAGATATCATCATTTATCGTTTTTGCATACACAGACTGAATTTTGATAATATCTCTTATGATATCGATCACAATAGGTTCAGTTTCTGTTTTTCGTACAACTGTAATAGTTATAGGAGTACCAGGTTTTCCTCGCATGATATCAATAGCATCTGATAAACTCATATTGATAGATGATTGTTCATTTATTTTGATAATAATATCACCAGCTTTTACCCCAGCTTTAAATGCAGGTGTATCATCAATAGGTGAGATGATTGTAAGTGCCCCTTCTCTTTGACCAATTACGATACCAAGTCCACCAAATTCACCTTTGGTTTCTACTTGCATCTCTTTATATGATTCTTTATTAAGCATTGAAGAGTGTGCGTCTAGCTCGTGTAGAAGACCATTTATCGCTTTATCTACAATGCTATCAAGCTCTACATCATCTACATAAAGTAATTCAACAGCTGCAATAACTTTTTGTAGTTTTGTATATGATTCTAGTCTCGTTGGAGTTGGTTCATCAGCTTCTTTTACAGGTACACTTTCTGCAAAAAGAAGAGTTGAAAATAATATTGATACTGAAAATACTAAAAACTTTTTCATATATAGATATCCTTTAGATTTTTATAAGATTATAGCTAATAAATGTTATAATAAGTCTTTAACAAATTTAAATTGCTAGGACTAATACTATGGAAAAAGAACTTAAAGATATGCAAAAATTTTACGATATTATCATAGAATTTTTCGTAAATTATAGTTTTCAAATAATTGGTGCAATCATAATCCTCATCATTGGATATTTTGTAGCTAAAAAAGTAGCAGATTTCATTGAAAAGTTCTGCTTAAAAAAGAATATGGATGAAACGCTCACACGATTTATAGCGCTAGGAATCAAAATTGCGATTATATCAGCTGTTGCGATTATCTCCTTGGGGAAATTAGGGATTACAATCACTCCATTTGTAGCTGCCATTGGGGCACTTTCTTTAGGAGCAGGATTAGCACTTCAAGGATTATTATCTAACTTTGGAGCAGGTATCTCTATCATCGCCACTCGACCGTTCATTGTGGGAAACACCATTACAATTCAAGGACAAACAGGTGTAGTAAAAATCATCAAATTAGCCTATACTGTTTTAGAGACAGAAGATAAAGAAGAGATTACTATCCCAAATAAACATATCGTTGGAGAGATTCTTACAAACTCTTTTGACTATACTATTGTTGAGATGATGGTTGGGATTGACTATACAAATGATCCCAGAAAAGCAATCGATGTAATATCAGAAATTCTTACACAATTTAATGAGATAGCGACAGATGTAAAAGCCCAAGTAGGAATAAAAGAGTTTGCCGATTCTTCTATAAACATAGAGTTACGGTACTGGGCATTGTCTCAACAATACAATGAAGTTCAGTATAAAGTAAATCTAGCTATTTTTGAAGCATTGGGAAAAAACAATATTACTATTCCATATCCAACAATGAACATTATCAACAAATCTTAAGGATCATATTATCAAAACATTTTTCAAACCACTTTATAGAAAAATCATCTTAGCAATTGTTGTACTTTATACACTTTTTGGATTTTTCGTTTTACCATATATTATTCAAAGTAATTTTACACCCACACTCAAAGAAAAATTAAATACTAATGCTACAATAGGGAAAATTTCTATCAATCCATATTCATTTGAAATTGATTTAAATGATGTAGTAATCAATGATGATAAAGAAAAAAATTTACTTTCATTTCAAAGCCTTCATCTTGACCTAGAATTTCTCCATCTACTTCTAGGAAACATATCACTAAAAAAGCTCTTTATCAATGATTTACAGAGTTCTATCGTTCTTTATGAAAATGAAAAATTTAATTTTACTCATATTTTAGAACAACTTGCTAAAAATTCGAACAAAGATGAAGAGTCAAAAAAAGATGAAAAAAAAGTAAGCTCTTTATTTTTTGCAATTGAATCATTTTCTTTAAATAATACAAAACTATCATTTGAAGATACAGCGAAGCAAAGTAAAACAGCAACTATTATTGATAATCTTTCATTTAAACTTTTAACAACGCAAGAAAATGAAGAGTTAAATCTCACACTTACCAATTTTGATTTACAAATACCAACTGTGACTTATCAAGATAAAAGATTTGATATCAAAACGCTATCATTTTCTAATACAATCCGAAAGGTACAAATAACACAAAATGAAAACCTGAGTTATCTTCTTGATACTATTGTTCTTAGAAATAAAGAAGTTTTATTTAAAGATGCTCAAAAAACGGATGGTAAAACGCTCACTCTTTCAAACTTAATGCTATCACTTGATCAGCTTACAAACACAGTAAATGAAAGAAATATGCTCAACCTCTCTTTTGATACTCCAACAAAAGGAAATCTCTCTTTATCATCGGATGTCATTTTGACACCTTTTAGTGTAGATGGTGATGCAAAAATAGAAGATCTGACAATAGTTCCCTATAAAAACTACATAAAAGACTTTATCAATCTTGATATAAAAAGTACAGATATAAACACCACAGCATCTTTTCAGATCACAGAAAGTACACAAGAGATCGATGCAGACCTTACTCTTTCAGATGTTTCACTCTATCACGAAATCTCAAAAGAGCAACTCCTTGATTTTGATACACTTGATATCAAAAAGATACACTATACAAATAATAGTCTCATTATTGATCAAATCATTTTAGATACATTTGTAACACAGTTTAAAATAGCCAAAGACACCTCTACAAATATGGATAATTTAATTGTAGAAAGTAAAACTGAGAAGAATCAATCAGACCAAATAAAAGAAGTAAAAGAAACAGAAAATAGACAATCATCTTTCCAATACTACATAAAAAATCTAGAACTTAAAAATGGAAAAGCTTTATATTCTGATCATCAGCTACCTTTGAAATTTGATACAAATATTCATACACTACGAGCAAAAGTAGAGGACCTTTCTTCAAAAAATGATGAAACAACGATTGTACTCAAAGGTGTCGTAGAAAAATATGGAGTAGCAAACATCAAAGCAAAATCTATACTCTCAAATTTTAAAGATAAAACTAATGTAACTGTTAATTTTGAAAACCTTGATGTTCGTTCATTTTCCCCATATTCAGGAAAATTTATAGGACAAAAAATACAAGATGGAAGATTGTGGCTTAAACTTGATTATAAGATCAACAATGCACAACTTTTGAGCACAAACAATATAAAACTAAAAAACTTAACACTAGGGGAAGATGTAGATAGTCCAGATGCGATGAGTTTACCTGTCGGTCTAGCCATTGCTCTTTTAGAAGATAGCGATGGTCTCATCGATGTCGATGTACCTATTACTGGAGATATGGCAGATCCTAAATTTGAATTAAGTGGCGTTATTTGGAAAACACTTGGAAATATAGTGACCAATGTCGTAACAGCTCCTTTTTCATTTTTGGGATCACTTCTTGGACTTGACTCAGATGAGTTAGGAAAAGTTGACTTTCATTTTGCAAGTGCAAAAATACAACCACCACAGAAAGAAAAACTAGATCAACTTATAGGTCTTTTAGAACAAAAACAATCTCTTGTGATAATACTTGAACCATCATTTGATTTAGTTAATGATAGTCGTGTTTTAAAAAAGAGAAAGTTTAAGCAACTTACAAAGTCAGATGATACAGAGTCAAGTATTCAAAAACTTTATATCGCAAAATTTGGGGAAGAAAAATATGATTCTTTAACTAAAGATGAAACCATTGATAATCTGATTGACACTTTATCAAAAGAGATCAAATCAACTATAACGATATCCAAAAGTGAACTTGAATCTTTAGCCAAACAAAGAGTACTAAATCTACAAAAGTATTTTGTAGCACATAAGTTAACATTGGATAGAATCCAAATCAAAAATGAGATAATTGAAAATGACTCATCAAGCGATGAAGTTTTTACTTTACAATTACAATTAAACATAAAAGATAATTAAGATGAAATTTACACTAGACGCAACAAGTGGCAACGCAAGAGCAGCCACACTCAAAATGAAACACGGTGAAGTACAAACACCTGTATTTATGCCAGTTGGCACTCAAGCAAGTGTCAAAGCACTCGATCATAATGATATGCTCAATCTTGGAGCAAAAATTATTTTAGGGAACACCTATCACCTCTATTTACGCCCGGGAAGTGCTACGATCAAAAAACTTGGAGGTCTTCATGGATTTTCAAAGTTTCCAAATAATTTTCTCACTGATTCTGGGGGATTTCAAGCCTTTAGTTTAGGAAAACTTGACAAGAAAAACACCACTCAAGATGAAAATGGAATCATGTTTAAATCACACATCGATGGAAGTAAACACTATTTTACTCCACAAAGTGTGCTCGACACTCAGTACGAACTCAATAGCGATATCATGATGATCTTGGATGATTTAGTTGCTCTGCCAAACACTCAAGAAAGAATACAGCTCTCAATAGAACGAACAACAGCTTGGGCAGAAAAAGCGATCGAGTACCATATGTCCCAAAAAGAAAAAGGGATCGGAGTAGATCAAAATATCTTTGCTATCATTCAAGGTGGAACTGATAAAGCTTTTAGAAAGATGTCGGCTGAGCAACTTTGTGCGTTGAGTGACTTTGATGGTTTTGCTATTGGTGGGTTGAGTGTCGGTGAAGCAAATCAAGATATGTATGATACTGTTGAGTGGACGACACAGTTTATGCCAAAAGACAAGCCTCGATATCTTATGGGAGTTGGTACTCCTGAAGATTTGATCGAAAATATTGACCGTGGTGTTGATATGTTTGATTGTGTTATGCCCACACGAAATGCAAGAAATGGGACACTTTTTACCACATTTGGAAGACTCAATATCCGTGGAGCAAAGTTCAAAGAAGATCCAAGACCAATAGATGAAGAGTGTAAATGTTACACTTGTCAAAACTATTCAAGAGCCTACTTAAATCACTTATTTCGAAGTGGTGAGATGAGCTATTTTAGACTAGCGTCGTTGCACAATCTTCACTACTATCTCAACCTTATGAGAGAAGCTCGTGAAGCAATATTAAACGACAACTGGGTACAATTTAAAAAAGATTTTTATAAAAAGAGAGAAAAATAATGACAATAGACAATACAACAATTGACAAATTAGCAAAACTATCATCTTTAACAATAGATGAAAATAAAAAAGAGTCTCTAGCAAATGAACTTGCAGATATTGTTACATTTGTAGAAAACCTCAATGAAATAGATGTAAGTCATGTAAATGCAACCTTTACAACAATCGAAGGGGGTCAGCCTTTACGAGAAGATAAATCATTTAAAGAAGACGGTTTATCTGATAGAATCATGGCAAATGCTCCTAAAAGTGCTGACAATCATTTTATCGTTCCTACAATTATAGAGTAAAAGTAGTTTAAAATGATAAATATTTATGGTATAAAAACTTGCTCAACAGTGCGAAAAGCAATAAAGTTTTGTAAAGACAATGCTCTTGAATATACATTTATCGACTTTAGAGCGACACCTTTAGAGGAAGATAAAGTAAAGTATTTTGCCTCAAAAGTAGATATTAATTTACTTTTTAATAATAGAGGAACAAAATATAAAGACCTCAAACTAAAAGAGCAAAACCTTGATGAATCCGGTAAATTAGAGTGGCTTATAAAAGAAAATATGCTTTTAAAAAGACCTGTTGTTGAGTATGTGAAAAAAGATGAAGATAAAGTCTTGATATCATTTAATGAAGAGATTTATAAAGAGGAGTTACACTCATAAGTAACTCACAAAAAAGGGGTGAATAATCATCCCCCTGTCATTACTTTATTAT
>JBASAI010000375.1:0-1871 GCA_049650525.1 Arcobacteraceae bacterium | reverse complement strand
AACGGAACAAATATCAGAAATCAAAAAAGAAATCTATACTATTAAAATAAAAGAACTAAAAAGTGAACTTGCAAATGACATTGATAATTTAACAACAGTTACTGAAGATTTTTCCTCAGTAAAACGTTCTTTTATTCAAACAAAAGAACGTTTAAAGAATGAAATTACTAACTTAATGAAAAGGGGAAATATCAATTTAGGAGCAGGTGTCATAATAACAATTATTGCTGTAATTTCATTGTGGCTATCTCTCAATGACTTTTATATAGGAATGAAAACAATTGACTATAAAAATACAACTGAAATGTTAACTGCAATTCTTCCTAGACTTTCGTTAGTATTACTTATTGAAATATTTGCATATTTCTTTTTACGATTATATAAAATAGGATTAGAAGATATTAAATATTATCAAAATGAACTTACAAATGTTGAATCAAAACTCATTGCAATGGAAGCATCATATATTACAAATAATCCAATAGCTATGAAGTTAGCTATTGAAGAGCTTGTAAAAACAGAAAGAAACTTTGTTCTTAAAAAGGGTGAAACAACTGTAGAGCTTGAGAAGGCTAAATCTGAAAGCGAAAGTATGAAAACTATTATAAATGCTGTGCCTAGTTTGTTTAAGCAGAAGGGAAAATAATGACAAATATAGAATGGATACTTGCTATATTAGCTGTCGTTGTTGACATCAAATGGGTATTAAGTTTTATCATTATGTGGCTTGTATACAAGTATGCACTAAAGCCAATTTTTCGAGATTATAAAACTTATAAAACTGCTTTGCATAGTGGTATATTACTAGGAATTTTTATAGGAATGATAGTTCCCACAGTTGCTATTCTCATTACTTATGAATTTAATGGTCAACTATTAAGTGAAATAAGAACCACTATTTCTTTAATAGAAGGAAAATTAGACAATTGGGTAAATGTAGCAATATTTTTTGTTGTTTTATGGACAGCCATAGTTGCACTTAATCAATATAAACAAAATAACAAAAAAATGATTAACACTGCAAAATGGAATAAAAAATATTTAGCATATACTCAAATGAATGATTATGTAAAAGAATTAGAAACAATTAGATTAGATATTGATAAAATTGTTATTCAACATAAATTGATTAAAAATGAAAATCACGCAAATATGAGTTATACAGACAGAAGAAGAAGTAAAAAATCACTTACTCATCTTGAAGTGCATGATTGGGTTTGTACGAAAAAAACTGTAACTAATAGTAGTGAATACTGTGTGATGAAGGAAGATGGTGCGGTACTTATACGAAACCTGATATCTATAATCAATATTTATGAAACTATTGCAATTGGGATAAAAGAGGATATGTTAGATAAAGAACTTATTATAGCGTCGCTAAAAGGTGTAATAACAAGTAATTTCGTATTTATGAAACCTTATATCGATCACAGACGTTCTCACCATAATAATCCTAAAATGGGCGAAGAATGGGAAAGACTATACAATCAGATAAAATAAAAAAGGAAAGATTTTAAAATCTTTCCTTTTTTATTTTTTATTTTAATTCGACTACAGAATTAAATTCCTTCAATCTCATTAATCATTATAAATCCTTTTTTATGGAAGTTAAAACTCCAATAAATTTATTAGCTAAAACGCATCTTTCTATACCTAAATACACTTTGAGATAGAAAGATTTCTTTGTGTTATAATAAAATTATAATAGGTATTACGTTAAGTATAACTTAAAGATAATACCTATTGTCATCTTATATCAGGATAATCCTCACTCAACTCTTCTAAAACATCATCATACAAGCCTTCAATAGTAAATAACTTCTCTATAGCAACACCTAGTGCTATTTCGTCTTTTTTCATCACATATTCTA
>JBASAI010000374.1:0-1597 GCA_049650525.1 Arcobacteraceae bacterium | reverse complement strand
GTGATTTACCACTCCCTTGTGTATGCCAAACGACACCACCTTTTTTATCTCCATCTTCTGCACTTGCTTTTGTGGTTCTTTCAACTGCTTTATTTACTGCATAGTACTGATGATAAGCTGCTAACTTTTTAACGGTCTCTATGGTAGTTATACCTGTTTTAGTATCCTCTTTCGTACTTTTTTCATACACGATATAGTTGCGGATTAAGTCCAAAAGAGTTACAGGATTTAACATGCCAGTTATCATAGTTTCTACTTGTGAGATTAACTTTGAAGCTTCACTTTTCCCATCACTATTTTTCCAGCTCATAAATCTTGTAAGACCTGCTGACATAGTTCCTGCTTTTGCTTCTAGTCCATCACTTATGATACAAAAAGCATTGTAAGTAAAAAGAGATGGGATAACACTTTTATAAGTCTGTATCTGTTTATATGCAGAACCAACAGTTGCATTTTCATCTACTGGGTTTTTAAGCTCTATTACAACTAATGGTAAGCCATTTACAAAGAGGATTAAATCTGGTCGTTTGTTGATACCATTTTCAATGATTGTAAATTGGTTTGATACTACAAAATCATTATTAGATATATCATCAAAATCTATAAGCCTAACTATCTCACCACGAGTTACACCATCTTTTTGTACTTCAACAGTTATACCCTCTGTAAGCATTTTATGAAAGGTTTCATTATCTGTTAAAAGTTCTGTACTCTTTAATCTTTCAATCTGTTTTATAGCATACTCTATTTGATCATATTCTAAAGTAGGGTTGATAGCGGTAAGAGAGTTTGTAAGTTTTTCTTTTAGTATCACATCTTCAAAAGATTCTCTCATAGGAGTATCGCTATCAGGTGCAATATTGGGAGCATAGATATATTCAAAACCTTGTTTTTCCAATAGCTCTATTGAAAAAAGCTCTATTTCATTTTCTGTTATTTTATTACTCATATTTTTCTCCAATCAAACAATAGTCAAACAAACTTGTAATATAAAACTTCATAAAACAAGGGCTTATCATGTTGCTTTTAGCTATTTTTAAGTTTTTAGTGAAACAACAGTCAAACAAATTTTTTATCATTTTGCCCACCAATGAATATATTTTCTAGCTTTTGTTCCAACACTCTCGTTATAAATGTAAATTTGTCTTTCTGCTAATGTATTTCTAATTATCCTTAAAATCATTGAAAAGCCTTTAATATTGAATCATAATAAAATCTTTGCCATTGCGCATATTGCTCAATACTTATTTTTTTATCTTGAAATAAATCTAGATATTCGTTTGCTTTACTTTTATCATCAAGAAGTTCTAAATAATAATAGCCCATTGGTATAAAATACTCAAAATATCTAGGATTTTGTTTATTATTTAAAATATATATTTCTGCTTCTTTTAATGCTTGAATTGCTTTTGTCTTAAAATCTATAACAAATTGATTATCTAAATCTTTGGAATAAGCTATAAATTCATCTGCAATCATCATATGTGTTTTAACTTGAAAATATTCATTATTGTAAGTTTTTGCATATTGTTTCATTTGCTCTATATCATTAAATAAGTTATCAAAATTACTTTTTTTAAGTTCTCTAGAGATATTT
>JBASAI010000373.1:0-1522 GCA_049650525.1 Arcobacteraceae bacterium | reverse complement strand
AGTGTAAAGAGCAATTATCTGATATGACAAATTTAGATGAGACACACTGGCACTGTTTAAATGAGTCTATGTGGAGTGAAGTTGATGCTGTAAAAGTTGTGGCATATAGAGTTTTAAAAACACTTAAAAACCAAGAGTTACTTGATATGATCTATTTAGAGGATGATAAAATTGCATGGGCTGAAGAGGGACTTTTCGCAGATGAAAACAAAGCGATCCATAGAGATAGCAATGGAGTTATTTTAGCAGCTGGAGACACTGTAAATATCATCAAAGATTTAGAAGTAAAAGGTGCTGGATTTACAGCAAAAAGAGGAACAGCTGTACGAAACATCTCTTTACCACACGATGATGACAAACATATCGAGGGTCGCGTAAATGGTGTCAAAATTATGATACTTACACAGTATCTTAAAAAAGCATAGAACAACTTTGGTGTATTTAGATTAAATCAAAATACACCATATATCCATTTACTAAAGCATCTTTTCCATAAACAGCACTGATCATAATCTCTCCACTTATTTTGTTATCATTTTTACCTACTAATGTATATGAAGAACTCACATTTTCTTTTATATGAATTGTTTTTAACATCAATTTTTGAATGCTCTCTTGCGTACAGTTCTCATCTTCTAAAATATTGATATTTTTCCCTAGAATATTTTCATATCCAAAGCACTTTTCAAACTTAGACGAAATTTCTATAATATTTCCTTTTTTATCAATTCTAAGACTAATAATATACTTTTTGACAAGAGAGTTAAGATATACATTGTGATTTCGTAAACGAAAAATTTCTGACTGTAACTGGCTATGTTCTTTATCATCTTTAGTCGTTTTTTGAATAAGGTTTTTGGCTAGACTTTCAATATTATTCATTCTTCTATATTTTAGTACCAAATCAACAATACTTACTGTTAATTCTTTTATTTGTAAAGGCTTTTGAATATACTTATCAATATTCATATCAATAGCATTTAAAATATTTGAAGAGTCAGAATCAGCAGAAGTAACAATTGTCGCAATTGATTTATTTAAGGTATTAATCTTTTTTACCATATCTAAACCATTAATATTTGGCATATTGATATCAGTCACAACCACATCTATTTCATCCATATATTTTTTATACACAACGATACCATCTGCACCATCGATACCAACATATGCTTTTTTAAAAAGTTTATTTAATACTTGCGACATTTGAGTACGAATACCAACATCATCTTCAACATATAAAATCGTAATATTTTTGAGCTCTTTGGGGTCTATTTTTCTATCTTTCATATTTTTATATATCCAAAAATAAGTTTGTTTCTACACCCTCTTTGGGAGGAGTCAAGCGGAAGAGTTCATAACTTTTCACAGTAGCTACTCTTCCTCTAGCAGTTCTTTGGATATATCCATTTGCCAGTAAATAAGGCTCGATAGCATCTTCTAGTGTCCCTTCGTCTTCACTCAAAGCAGCAGCAATAGTACTTAGTCCCATAGGTTTGCCTTTGTTTGATAAAAGTAGTTC
>JBASAI010000372.1:0-5870 GCA_049650525.1 Arcobacteraceae bacterium | reverse complement strand
AAGTGCCAATATAACAGTTCCTACAACATATCTGTTTTCAAACCCCAAGTTATTTGCAAAGACATAAAAGAAAATAAGAATCTGAACTAAAAGAGGTGTTCCTCTTATAATTTCTATATAAAATCGTGCAAAAAACCGAAGAACCAAAAGCTTTGAGTTTTGTGCATACGCAAAAAAGAGTCCTATGATAAAGCTAAGAATCAAAGCAAAGAAAGAGATGATAATAGTCATTATAAAACCATCTTTAAACTTTTGTTTATATTCATACACACTCTCCCAGTGAAAATCATAGGATAGATTTTTAAACATAAAATAAAACAATATGAAGACTAATGAGATGAGTAACACTAAGTTAAAAAAATAGACCCCTTTTGAAAGGGGTTTTTCTTTTTTAAATCCTAGTTCGTGAATAAATAGTTTTTTTAAATTGATTTGTAGTTCCTAAAAAAAGAATGGAATGCCAAGCTTATCAAAAGTCTTTTTTGCATCGCTTAGATATTTATTTGCAAAAGTTTCAAAAGTTCCATCTTTTTTTGCTTTTGTGATAAACGCATCAACATCTTTTTTTAGAGGATTATCTTTTTTCATTGCAACTCCCCAATACTCGTTATCTTCTTGAAAAGAAGCCAACAATGGTACAGTTGTATCTGTATTTTTTGCATAATTTTTATAGATAGTTAACTGATCATAAATAAAACCATCAGCTTTACCTTGAACCACTTCGATCACACAAGCAGCTTCTTTATCAAAAACTAAAACAGTTGCATTTTTGAGATTATCTTTTGCATAAATATGTCCAGTTGAACCTTTTTTAACCGCTACAGTTTTACCAGCCACATTTAAATCTTTGATAGATTTGATACCAGAGTTTTTATTTGCTAGGATTGCCAAAGATGATTGTGCATACGGTACTGAAAAATCAATCGTTTTTTTTCTCTCTTCTGTTATAGTCATAGAAGAGATGATCAGATCAACTTTCCCAGTTTTAAGTGAAGGGATCAGTCCATCCCAAGCAATATTTTCAATAACAACTTCTTTACCCAAAGAAGCCCCCAAAGCCTTCGCAAAATCAACAGAAACACCCGACGGTGTTCCATCTTTTTCACTCATTTCAAATGGAGGGTAAGCCAGTTCCATCCCTACTTTTAAAACTTTTTTATTTTGATCTTGTTCATTGTCATTACATCCAGCTATTATTAAAACAAATAGTAATGTTAACATTATAAGAAATATTTTTTTCATTTTATACCTTTAAAATTTTTGTATTATCTCATATTTTTTATATATAGTAAGTTAAGGGAGGGATTTTAATATTATTTTATTTTCTTCTAAAATTAATTAACTATTTTGTATTTTTTTAATAACTTTTTGAAATATTGGTAAATTATATCGGACAACATCTTCTATAATATTATCATCTGTACTATCATAATCATGAGCAATATAGTTTCGTACAGAACTTATACCTTTAAGGTCATCACTTGCAAATTGTTCTAGTATTTTAAACTCATTATCATCTTTAAGTTTTGCGAACTGTTCTGCAATTCTCACAATATTCATTCTGATTGCAGGTTTTATAATTTTATCTCTAATTGCTTGTGTTATTTTTAAATCTTTTTCATTTAATATAAATTCAATATCCTCAATACAATGAGAAATTTTAGCTAATCTTTCAAAACCATTAGACATAAATCATATCTTTAATAATAGCTGTATTTGAATCAGGAACTAAATCAATAGGCTTTTTAAATACATTTTGCAACTCTTTTTTAATATCATCTATTCTTAAAAGTTTAGAAAAACCACCTACATATTTTTGTGAAAATTTATCATAGTCTAATTTATATGCTATATCAATATCACTATGTTGAGTCTGCGTATCTTTAGCATAACTACCAAATAGTCCAAGAAGTATCAGCCCCTCTTTTTGATATTTTGGTTTTAGTTTTTTTAGTTGATCGAGTATCTCACTTTTTTTATTCATAAACTATTATATCTTGTTAGACTATATAATACTATTAAAAGAAATACTTTAAACACTCCAGTAAATAAAACTCATTTTCGCATTATCAGGATGATAGTCTTCTCTCACCTCATCAAACTTCTCATCCAATAGCTTCAAGCTTTTCATCTCACGAAGAGCAAATTGTCTCCAACACAAATCTTGCGAATCATCACTTCCACCTTTTATTTGAAAGGCACTTAAAGTATCTTTTCCAGAAGTAGATTGACCAAAGGTATATGGCTCTACGATTCTAGTTTTATTATGATATGAAAATGTAAGTAAGTGTTTATTTTCTATTGCTTGTTTGATTATAAATTCCATTTTTTAAATTCCTTGTATATCCATAGTTTTATTATATTTTATGGATTATATATTATATTTCTATTTAGTTAGTTAATAATAAATCATTATCCATCTTCACTTTCATAAAGAATAGCCTATTCCTAAATCTAATCCAGCCAAATTTAAACTTTCATCATTATCAAATCTCGTAAATAACAACTCTTTTCTTTTATCTAGACTTTTATCTTTAAATAACCCATATAATTCTAATATGTATCTATCCTCATTGTTCTTATTTAAGATATAACCTTCTTCAATTACAACTCTCAAATATTGTTCATTTTCTGTAGATAAATACTTTTTTAAATCTTCAATATCAAACTCAATTACATTATTTAGATACATAATAATTATTGAATCAACTACATCATTTAAATTCTCAGTAACTTTTATTATACTTTGTATATCAAGGTTAATTACACCAAAATCATTTTCTTTCCACAGTTCGCAAACAGTTTGGACAACTTTACCTCCGAACTGAATAGTATTCACTAGATCTTTCGTTGTTAATGCATATATCACTTCTCTAGAGTCTGCAAGTTTTTCAGTTTGCGGAATGATAGGATATATTTCTGCTAATTCTGACAATGGTAATAAATATAATAGTCTATTAAGAATAAATTTCAAATGTTGTGTATTGCTTCTATTTTCGGCTGTTTCTAAATCTGAATATGACAATTTTTTTAAATTATTGAATTTTTCTAAATAATATTCTTTTAAAGAATTTAGTTTTTCTAAAATATCTGTAATTTTAGTAAAATATATTTGATAAGTTGTAAATTCCCCATTTTGAATTCTCCATTTAAAGAACTTAAATGTAGATTTACTCTTTGATTGAGATTTAATTCTTTTAATAGGAATATTATAATTATTCTCCTTCAACTCTTTTTCTAATTGGTCAGTTTCCGATGGATGCATAGAGATAAATGCAGTCATTAGAGATAGTACATAATTAAAATTTTCTTTTTCTATGTCATATGATTGGTTAAGAAGTTTCCATTCTTTATATAACAACCTATCCGTTTTACTTTCTTTAATATTTAATTCTGCGGGCAAATTTCTTTCTATAAATTCTATAATATTTTTTTCATCATTACTTGAACAAATAATTATTAAATCATCAACATATCTAAAATACTTAATATTATATTGTTTATTCATTTTTGTATCAAAATCTTCTAAATAAATTTGTGCCATTAAATGGCTTAAATCAGGTCCAATAGGTACTCCTTCTTTAGAAGAATCTAAAATAGATGTAATTATTTTATTTCCTAATGAATATATATCATACTTATATTCACTAAAATTTTGGAGTATTTTATCTTTAACACTTGACTTATTTATGGAAGGATAAAACTTTCTCAAATCTAAAACTAATGCTATATCTTCTTTATTTTCATCGAATATTTTTGTGATATTTTCATTTCTTTTTTTATAACCATTAAAATAATATTGATAATTTCTATTAGATTTTTCATACTGAGGTAATAAATAACTATATACATTTTCTCTATTAACATAACATTTATTTTTATGAATTTCTTTCATTATAAAAGATTCAGATATTACTCCAAAGGGAGAAAGTGAAAGAATTTCTCTGTATTCAAATTTCTGATCTACCTTTTCTTTATAGAGCTTATTATGCTTATATGACCAATTTTTTCGTACTATAAGTTTTCTTCTTAGTAAATCTTCAAAAAGTCCACTCTTGGATGTTTTTTCAGATAAATTATCAAATAAACATCTAATGCCTAGATATGTTATAGGATTCAATGTTCTTGTTTGATTTAATGCACGCATTGCAATATTATTATATAATTCACTCATATTATATTCTTGAGTACTGATTTACTAATACGCCACTTTTGGCTATATTATTTGTTATAGAATCTTGCCATTTAAATCTCTCACCATTTGTTGTTTCCTCTTTTCTAATAAGAATCTTTATCCATTTTAATGCTGATTTTGCAAACTGCTTTAAAAAATTTTCTGCTTTATTTGTATTAGGTTCAATGAGTAAAGTAGTACAATGTAAATCACTTACAAAGTTTTGAATAAAATCAAAAACTTTTGCAAATGTCTTAAAATTATCACTTCCAACTCCACTAAATGCGGACATCAAGATATAAAATTCTTCATATTTTTCTTCATCCTTTAGCCATTTTTTCATCAAAGATGTAGTTGACTTAATATCTGATGCATCCCATACTTTTATATCAAAAGTAAGATAAATTAGTTCTTTTTTTAATTCTTTTTTTGTAGCATTCAAAATTTTACTATATATCATTAACGCTGATTCAGAATAATCCCCTGCAAAAACATTTATATTTAAAGGAAGTCTAGGTAATTTTGATGAGTTTCTTAATTCTTTTATATTAAATAATAAAGATAATATACCCGCACCTGTACCACAAGGAATATCTAGAATTGAAATATCACCACTAAAAAAGGTTGCTTGTAAATCTTTAGAAATTTGAGAAAAACATTTTTTTGGATCAATTACTAAATATTGCATTCGTGCAGAAGAAGTTAAAAAACGTTCGGCAAAATGTTTCTTTGTTTCCTTTTCATTAACACCACCTATCGCCCCATCTGTTTCACCTTTAAATTCTTGTGCATATTCCAGCATATCTAATTCTATTAATTCATTTTTATATGTTTCAACAAGTTTCTCTGATTGGTAAAGAATACAATCATTCCATAATTTATTTGGTACCATGAGTACTTTCCTTTTTTAGGTTCTTTAAAATATTGGTATACCCAACATTAAATCTAGAAAAAGGTAAAACACTTTTTCCCAAATTACCATTTGAATCTAAACTTAAGGTCACAAATTGTGACCTCAAGTTTTCATATTCTTCTTTTATCGTATCTTCATTTATCAATAAGTCGTTCATTTATAAGTTCCTCAAAATAGTTAAAGTTAAATATTATACCTATAATATATCACAAAACCTGTCACAAGATTAAAAATTTCAAGATAACACTTGGTTAATTTATTAATTTGTATTATTTAGAATCAAATACTATATATTTTATTTTGATATTCAGATACACTCCACAAAAAAAATACAAAGTATAAAAATGAAAATATTATCAAAAAACTCTACTCTCGAAGATTCTCTCGAAAAAATGACACTAGCTCTTAAAAGTGTCGGTTCAGATGTCACTTTGGCAGAAACAAAACACCCTTTACAAAACTGTTTTTCTGTCAACCTCAGCTCAGATGATGCACCAAAACATATCTACTCAAACGGTAAAGGAACTTGCTCTGAAGCTAGTGTAGTAAGTGCTATGGGTGAGTTTATCGAACGACTTCAAACAAATAACTCTTTTATAGAATTTTATATCCCAAATCGTGAGGCGTATCCTGATCAAAAACTGTTTTCATTTGATGAAGAGTATCTCGACAAAGATTTAGCGAAGTTTTATAACCCAAATGGTGAGCTAGAAGCGAAAGATTTTGTAGACTATCATAGTGATCATTTTGATAAAATAGTATCTTTACCATTTGTAAATCTTA